>SKYX01000214.1 GCA_007127655.1 Desulfonatronum sp. | reverse complement strand
TGCTTCCCGTGCATTCAACCATCAGCGGGCTGGGTCAGGCTGAAAGCGTTCCGGCGGATTCCCGCCCGGTGCTGCGTCTGCGCCCGGTTGGCGATGGGCTCCTGATCGACCTGTTTTTTCGGCCCGTTCCGGGCGGGCCGTTGCTGGTCCGGCCCGGGGAGGGCGGCAAGACCTTGTTCACCGAAGTGGAAGGGCGTCAGCTCTGTGCCACCCGGGACGACCAGGCCGAGCGTGATGCCGTGAACACCCTGCTGGAGCGCTGCCCGAACCTGGGTCTGACTCTGGGCCCAACCCAGGGCCTGGACGCGGACTGGTCCTGGCGGCTGGAAGATCCGGAAAGCGCCCTGGAAACCCTGCTCAGCCTGCAAGAGATGGGCGACTCCGTGGTGCTGGAGTGGCCGGAGGGAAAACAGGTGCGCATCGCCGCGGAGAGCGGCGTGAATCGGTTCAAGGTGGGGCTGTCCCGCAAGCAGGACTGGTTCGCCATGGACGGCGGACTGGAAATGGACGACGGCACGGTGATGGAAATGTCCCGGCTGCTGTCCCTGCTGGAGAGCAGCCCGGGCCGTTTCGTTCGCCTGGAGGAGGGGGACTTTCTGTGCCTGACCCGCGACCTGCGCAAGCGCCTGGACGCTCTGCGGGCCTACGGCGACGGTGGCAAGGTGCATCCCCTGGCCGCCCCGGTCCTGGATGACGTGCTGGACGGAATGCGGGTCACTTCCCCGAAACCCTGGAAGGATTTGCTGCGCCGGGTCCGGGAGGCCGCGGATCTGCGTCCCGAGGTTCCGGCGACCCTGCGGGCCGAGTTGCGTGAATACCAGGTGGAAGGGTTCCAGTGGTTGGTCCGTCTGGCCCATTGGGGGGCCGGAGCCTGCCTGGCCGACGACATGGGGCTGGGCAAGACCGTCCAGGCCCTGGCCTTGATTTTGACCCGGGCCAAGCAGGGGCCGACCCTGGTCCTGGCGCCGACCTCGGTCTGCATCAATTGGATGGAGGAGACGGCCCGGTTCGCCCCGAGCTTGCAACCGGTACGATTCGGGCCAGGTGAACGGGAACGGATGGTAGAGCAGGCCGGGCCGTTTGATCTGATCGTATGCAGCTACGGCCTGCTGCAAACGGAGGCCGAGCTGTTGGCCAAGGTCCGGTGGACCACGTTGGTCGCGGACGAGGCCCAGGCCATCAAGAACGTGGTCGCCAAGCGGTCCCGGGCGGCCATGACCCTGCCGGCGGACTTCAAAGTGATCACCACGGGCACGCCCATTGAAAACAACCTGGGCGAACTCTGGAACCTGTTCAATTTTATCAACCCCGGTCTGCTGGGCTCATTGGAGCGCTTCAACCGGAACTTTGCCGTGCCCATCGAGCAGAACCGAAATTCCGAAGCCAGGCGGCGACTGAAAAACCTGATTCGTCCGTTCATTCTCCGCCGCCTGAAAAGTGAAGTTTTGGCCGAGCTGCCATCCCGGACCGAAGTGGTGCTTCCCGTGGAACTCAGCCCGGAAGAGGCGGCCGTTTATGACGCCCTGCGCCGCAGAGCCCTGGAGAAGATGGCCGAGCCCGAGGACGGTCAGCCCGGACAGCAACGGATCAAAATCCTGGCCGAGATCATGCGCTTGCGCCGGGCCTGCTGCCATCCGGATCTGGTCATGCCCGGCGCCGGCCCGAAATCCGGACCGGGCAGCGCCAAGCTGCAAGCGTTCGGCGAAATCCTGGACGATTTGCTGGAAAACAGGCACCAGGCCCTGGTCTTCAGCCAGTTCGTGGACCACCTGCATCTGGTGCGCGACTATCTGGATCAGCGCAAGATCCGCTACCAGTACCTGGACGGCTCCACACCCATCAAGAAGCGCCAGAAGGCGGTAACCGCGTTTCAGGCCGGAGAAGGGGATCTGTTCCTGATCAGCCTCAAGGCCGGCGGCTTCGGCCTGAACCTGACCGCCGCGGACTACGTGATCCACCTGGATCCCTGGTGGAACCCGGCCGTGGAGGACCAGGCCTCGGACCGTGCCCATCGCATCGGCCAGCAACGCCCGGTAACCATCTACCGTCTGGTGACCAAGGGCACCATCGAGGAAAAAATCCTCGACCTGCACCGCCATAAACGCGACCTGGCCACCAGCCTGCTGGAAGGAACGGACAGTGGGATCAAACTGTCCGTGGAGGAAATGCTGGATCTGATCCGGGGGGGCGAGTGATTCGGAAAGGTATCCGGCCATGTAGCCGCAGCGGAACAATTGGCGTGTAGGGGCGGCCCTCGCGGCCGCCCTGGATGGGCGAGGCAGCGAGGAGCAACGCCGTCATGACGATCAACCCTTCTGCCATGTAGATATGTACAGAGGGCAGGCGCGAGGCCTGCCCCTACAAAACGCGGTTATCCACACGATGATCTGGAGCAAAGCGCCTATGCGTCAACCCGTACTGACCCATCCACGATGTTCCTGCTGAAAAAAATTATCGGCCTGCTCTGCATGCCCCTGACAGTGGCCGGCCTTCTGCTCATTGCCGGACTGGCGCTGCTCTGGTTTGGAAAGAGCCGGAAGCTGGCTGGAACGGTGTTGCTTCTGGGAACGATAACGGCGATGGGCTTTGCGTCGTCCCCGGTGGCGGATCGCCTTCTGACTCCTTTGGAACGTCGCTACGAACCCGTGGCGAATGTACAGGACCTGGTGGATGTCAGGTTTGTCGTTGTGCTGGGCGGAGGGCACCGGTCAGATCCTCGACTTGCCGCGACAATGCAGCTGTCCGACGCCTCGCTTGCCCGACTCATCGAAGGAATCCGGCTGCATCGACAGCTTCCTCAGAGCATGTTGGTTTTTACGGGGGGAGCAATTTTCGATGCATTTTCCCATGCCCAGGTCATGGCTGCAGCGGCTGGAGAGCTGGGAGAGATGGAGCCGAGGATTCTGCTGGACCAGCCCAGGGACACGGCGGAGGAGATGCTGGCGTTGCGGGAGGTGATCGCGGCGAATGAGCCTTTTTTACTGGTGACCTCGGCCTCGCACATGCGCAGGTCCGTGGCCTTGGCCAAGGCTGTCGGCCTGGCTCCGATCCCGGCACCAACGGACTTTCTGGTCAAGCAGTCCTTGGCGAGGAAGCGCCATCCGGGTGATTATTTCCCGTCCGCCTCCGCGTTGCGTCGGAGCGAACGGGCTGTCTACGAGTATCTGGGGTTGGCCTGGGCCCAGGTTCGGGAAATTCCGCGGTTGCATCGCGTTGTTGCGGAGATGATGGACGGGTAAAAGGGTGGGAAAGGAAAAAGAGTTTTTCTTCCTTCCGCTCTTTACTCCGCGGACTGCGTGCCAGGTTCCGGCTCCTCCGGCTGCGGCAGTGATCTGGGCCAGGCGCGGAGCACGGCCTGGACCACCGTGGCCAGGGGGATAGCAAAGAAGATGCCCCAGAACCCCCAGAGTCCGCCGAAAATCAAGATAGCCAGGATGATGGCCACGGGGTGGATGTCCACGACTTCGGAAAAAAGCAGAGGGGCGAGGATGTTGCCGTCGATGGCCTGGATCACGGCGTAGGCGATGAGCACGTACAACAATTCGTCCCCGAACCCCCATTGAGCATAGGCCACAATGGCCACGGGCAGGGTGACCACGGCGGCTCCGATGTAGGGAATCAGCACGGACAAGCCGACAACCAGCCCGAGCAGCATGGCGTACTGCATGCCGAGCCAGAAAAAGGTTGCGTAGGACGCGCCCCAGACGATCAGGATTTCCCAGAACTTCCCCCGAATATAGTTGCCGATCTGGTTGTCCACTTCCAGCCAGACCTGCTTGGCCAGGCTCCGCTCCTTGGGCAGGAAGGCCCGCAGCCAGTTCACGATTTTCTCTTTGTCCTTGAGGAAAAAGAAGATCAGCATGGGCACGATGATCAAGTACACGATGATGGTGATCAATCCCGTGACCGAGGCCACGGAAAAAGTCAGCAGCTTTTGACCAAAGGTAAACAGTTCGTTGCGCAGCGCCGTGGTGAACTGGACCACTTGTTCATCGGTGATGAACTTGGGGTAGCGCTCCGGGAGCTGGAGCAGCAGGGCTTGGGTGTGGGTGATCAGGCCGGGTATCTGTTGAACCAGTTGGGCGACCTGCTTGGTCAACATGGGCAGCAGCCAGAACAGGGCGAAGAACGATCCTGTCAGGAATCCAAAAAAAACGATCAGCACGGCCAGGAGTCGAGGAACGCGCCAGTTGGTCAGAAACCGCACCAAGCCTTCCAACAGATAGGCCATGACCAGCCCGGTCAGAAACGGCACCACCATCCGTCCAAGGAAGTAGATTCCGGCGAACACCACGATCAGCATGCCCACCAGGATCACAACCTGGGGGTCGCTGAAATGTCGTTGAAACCAGTCTCGTATCAGGCGCATGACGTGGGCATGGGAGAACGTGTAGGAGTATCAGGCGTGGTTGCGCAGTTTGAGTTCCAAGGGATGCGGATGAAAGAAGAACTGTGTCTTGAGATACGGTTCATCATACTTGCGGATGTAGTGGTTGAGCAGGGTCACCGGAACGATCAGCGGGAGTTGGCCTTCCTTGAAGCGTCGGAAGACGTCCAGCAGTTCCTGCTTTTCCCAGGCCGTGATCTGCTTTTTGAAATGGCCCATGCTCTTTTCCAGCACATTGAACAATTTGGCCTTGGTAGTGCGTATCCGCAGGGCCTCGGACAGCAGGCGCCCATACTCGGCGAACACCTGGTCCCGATCCATTTCCGAGGCCTGGGCCACCAGACGGCCCAAGGCTGTGTAATGTTTTGGGCTATGGGCTAAAACAAGATACTTGTGGTGCGCCTGAAAGGCAACCAACGGACCCAGAGCCGGCTTGGACGCGACCACGTCCTGCCAGCGCCGGGCCACGAAAATTCGCTCGATGAAGTTTTCCCGCAGGCCCGGATCGTTCAGCCGTCCATCGTCCTCCACCGGGATATCCGGGAAGCGGGTGATGAACGTCCTGGCGAAAATGCCCACTCCTTTTTGCTGGGGCATGCCCTGCTCGGAGTAGACCTTTACGCCCTGCATGCCGCTGGATGGCGACTTGCTCTTGAAGATGAACCCGCACAGGTCCTGTCCGGCCAGCCATTCGTTCTTCTCCGCAGCCCAGGCCAACATCTGGTCCGTCAAGTCGTCGCCGGAACGAATGGTCCGCAGCCGGGGGTTCTCGATGTCTCCCACCAGACGCATGGCCTCCCGGGGCACGGGCATGCCGCACTCCACCTCCGGACAGACCGGTACGAACTCCACGTACTTGCCCAGGGTGTCCCGCAAGAAACGATCCTGTTTGTGGCCGCCGTCATAGCGGACGTTGTTACCCAGCAAACAAGAACTGATGCCCAATCGCAGCGGTTTTTCCATTTCATCCTCCTCAGGGGAGTTGGTAAAGGGACTCTCACGAAGTCGCGAAGACGCGAAGCCAAGAGGATATGTCCACCCTTCGCGACTTCGCGTGAGCCAAGCACCATTCCGTCATGTCGGTAACGTGACCAGGCAGGTCGTGCCTTCCTCCGGTTGGGAAATCAAGGTCACGTGGCCGTGGTTCTTGCGCACGGCCAGTCGGGCGATGGGCAGACCGAAGCCGGTGCCCAGGGCCTTGGTGGAATAGAAGGGCGTGAACAGACTTTCCAGGCTGTCCGGGTCCGGGGCTGGGCCATTATTGAAAATGGGAATATCCAGAAAATCGCCGTTGGTTTCGCTTGGGGCGGAGGTGATTCGGACCTCTGGAGCGGAAGCGTCCGTCGCGTTTTCCAGGCTGTTCTGGATCAGGTGGTACAGGATGACCTGCAGGTCTTCCGGGTCGGCCAACACGCTGGGTTGGTGCGGGTCCAGCCGGATTTCGACACGAACCCCATCCTGGGGACGCACTTCCGCCAGAGCGGCCTTGATCGCGGAGTCCAGGTCGCAGGAGTTGGGCCGAGGCTCGCGTTGAAAAACATCGTTGTAGGTGTTCACATTGCGGACCATCCGCTCCAGGCGATTGGCCTCCAGCAACATGGTCTCATACACTTCGTGCCTGGGGTCGTCCGCGGGAAGCTGTTTGCGCAGACGCAGGACGTTGCCGCCGATAACCATCAGGGGATTGCGGACCTGATGGGCGATGCCGCGAATGATCTCCAGATCGCACTTGGTCAGGGAAGTGATGAAGGCATCCGTCTCCACCAGCAGACAGAGATCCAGGAGGCGGTCCATCAGGTCGATGGCCGCGGAGCAGGCTTCCGGCTCCAGCTTGGCCATGGCCGTTTCATGGATGAACTTACGGGCCATGGCATAGGCCAGGCTGATGTACCGATGATCAATGCCCGCGGCCACATGGTTCAGGCCGCTGCGCCATTGGGCGATCAAAAAAGCATCTTGGTTGCGGTTCTGAAAAAAGGATTCGTACCAATGAGACCAGATCCGGATCATCCGTTCCCTAGACGGGCCGTGATCCAGGACGATACGAGTCGCCGGAATGCCGTGGAAATGATCGAAGACCCGCTGGGCGAACCGTTCTTTTTCCGGCAAAAACGCGTCCGAAAGCTGATCCATCCGGGCGAAGTCATCCTGATCAATGTCCAGTTGGCTTTGAAAGCCGCGCAATCGGTCCATGGGGGCCGGTATGGACGGCAATCGATCGAAGAGGACGTTCATTCCTTGAGGCATTGACGCTCCAGGGCAACCAAGTCGTTGTAGGTTTCACGTTTCCGAGCCAGCATGACCTGGGAGCCATCCACCAGGATTTCCGCGGCCCGGGGGCGGGAGTTGTACTGGGAGGACATGGTGAAGCCGTAAGCTCCGGCGGAAAAAATTGCCAGCAGTTCACCGGAGCGGACCTCGGGCAGGTCCCGGTCCCGGGCCAGAAAGTCTCCTGACTCGCAGATGGGGCCGACCACGTCCACGTTCCGTGTCGACCGACCTTGGGGTCTCACCTCGGCAATGGTGTGATGGGACTGGTACAGGGACGGGCGGACCAAGTCGTTCATGGCGGCGTCAACGATCACGAAGTGCTTTGTTTCGGTGGACTTGGTGTACACGACTTCCGTGACCAAAATGCCCGTGTTCCCGGCGATGACCCGGCCCGGTTCGAGAATCAGGGTGACGTCCATGTCCTGAAGTTCCCGGACCAGGACCTGGCCGAACTCCTTGGGATGCGGCGGCTCTTCCTGGTCGTAGGTGATGCCCAGGCCGCCGCCCAGGTCCAGAAAGCGAACATCCACGCCCATTGTTTTCAACTTCCGGCTGAAATCCTTGATCCGGTGCAGGGCCTCCAGAAACGGTTCGATGGAGGTGAGCTGGGAGCCGATGTGACAATCGATGCCCACGGGCTCGATTCCGGGCAGGGCCAAGGCCAACTCGTAGCCTTCCAGAGACTGCTTGATGTCCAGACCGAACTTGTTGTTTTTCATCCCCGTGGAAATATACGGGTGGGTCTTGGGGTCCACGTCCGGATTGATGCGCAGGCTGATCCGGGCGACCATGTCCATTTCCAGGGCGATGTCGTTGATCCGCCGCAACTCGTCCATGGATTCCACGTTGAACATCAAGATGTCGGCCAGCAGCGCCGCGCGGATTTCCTCGGACCGTTTGCCCACTCCGGAATAGACGATCTTGCGGGCCGGCACTCCGGCGGAAAGAGCCCGGAACAGTTCGCCGCCGGAAACGATGTCCATGCCCGCGCCAAGTTCGCTAAGCAGGCGCAGCACGCAAAGGTTGGAATTGGCCTTGACCGAATAGCACGTCATGTGAGGCAGGTCGGCGAAGGCGGAGTCAAAGGCCTGGAAGTGGCGCGTAAAGGTGGCTGTGGAATAGATATACAGCGGGGTGCCGTACTCCGCGGCCAGATCCCGGACCGCCACGTTCTCGGCGTACAGTTCTCCATTGCGATAGGTAAAGTGATGCACGGGGATGGTTCTCCTTGGGTGGGTTGGGATCGATCAGTTTTTCAGAAAATTTCTCTGCGTTCCAAGCGGGATTGCCCATGTGTGACCGTAGGGGCGACCCTTGCGGTCGCCCTGGGCAGGCGCAAGGCCTGCCCCTACGGTTTTCCGTCCCGCAAACGTTCCTTCCATTGCTGGAGCAAGGTCAACGCCTGCATGGGGCTGAGATGGGTCGGGTCCATGTCGCGTAAAAGGTTCAAAATTTCGGTTTCTTCCGGATTCTCTTGGGAGGGCGTCGTGATCCCCAAGCCGGGCAGGGGCTCGCGGAGCAGTTGTCGCCGCGCCGTATTGGACGACTGGTGAAACGTTCGGGGCTGTTTAGCGGCGTCCAGTTCCTCCAAGATCTCCTTGGCTCTGGCCACAACCCCGCGGGGCAGGCCGGCCAGCTTGGCCACTTCGATACCGTAGCTGCGGTCCGAGGGACCGGGGACGAGTCGACGCAGAAAAATAATGTCGCCCTTCCACTCCTTGACCGCGATGTTGTAGTTGCGCACCCCGGGCAGTCGGCCTTCAAGAGAGGTCAGCTCATGGTAATGGGTGGCGAACAGGGTCCGCACCGGCCCTCTGGATTGCTTCACCCCCCGGCCGGAGAGTTCCTCCACCACGGCCCAGGCCAGGGCCAGGCCGTCGTAGGTGCTGGTTCCCCGGCCGATTTCGTCCAGGATGACCAGACTGCGCTGGGTGGCCTGGCGCAGGATGCGCGCCGTCTCAATCATCTCCACCATAAAGGTGCTTTGCCCAAGACTCAAGTTGTCCGAGGCCCCGACACGGGTGAAGATCCGATCCGTGAGGCCGATGGATGCCTGGGCCGCCGGAACGAAGGAGCCGATCTGGGCCAGGATGCAAATCAGCGCGGTCTGGCGCAGTACCGTGGACTTGCCGCCCATGTTCGGGCCGGTGATGATCAGCACCCGCCGCTGGTCGTCCAGGTGCACGTCGTTGGGAATATAGTCCGCGCTGCCCTGGCAGGCCTCGATACCCGGGTGGCGGCCGCCGGTGATGGCGATGTTCAGATCCGTGGACACAGTGGGGCGGGACCAGGACCACTTTCTGGCTGTTTCAGCCAGGGTCAGCCAGACGTCCAGACGGGCCACGGTCTCGGCCATGCGCATCACCCGGGGCCGGAATCGGTCAACCTTATCCCGCAGCTCCTGAAAAAGTCGGTGCTCCAGAACCTTGCGCCGGTCCGAGGCGCCCAGCAGGCGATCTTCCAGTTCCTTGAGTTCCTCGGTCACGAATCGTTCGCTGGAGACCAGGGACTGTCTTCGCTGGAAGCGTTCGGGCAGTTCTCTGGTCTGGGATCTGGGCAGCTCGAAATAATAGCCGAAAACTCGGTTATAGCCCATCTTCAGCTTCGGTTGTCCGGTCAGTTCCTGTTCCCGGGCCAGCATCTCCCGTAGGGTGTCCTGTCCGTGCTCCACCAAATCCAGCAGAGCGTCCAGTTCCGGGTCGTACTCCTGGCGAAAAATACCGCCGTCCGTGATCATCAGGGGCGGGGAGTCCACCAGGGCCAGCTGGAGCAGATCCGTCAGGTCGTTCAGATCGTCCCAGGAACGCAGAAGCTCCTGGAGCAGGATGGGCGGCGCGTTGTCGTCTGGAGCGTTGTCGCTGAAAGGGACGCTGCCCGATGTCGGAGAAGCGGGGGAACCGTTCTCCGGCGTATCGATATTTCCCTCGCCATGGGCCGGAAGCAGACCGCTCAGGACCTCTCGAAGTCCGGGCAAACGGGCCACGCCTTGGCGCAGGGCAGCGAAATCTCGAGGCGAGGTCCGGTTCATGGAAATCCGGGTGGCAATGCGTTCCAGGTCCGTAGTGGTGGACAGCCGCTGGGTGAGTTCAGACCGGGATGCGTCGTTATCCAGCAGCGCGGCGACCACGGCCTGGTTCTGCAGGATCGGCTCCGGGTCCTTCCAGGGGTAGTGCAGCCGGGATTCCAGCAGGCGACCACCCATAGGCGTCAGGGTCTGGTCCAGGACATGGCGCAAAGTGCCTGGTCCGCGGCCGCCGTCCAGACGGCGAAAAATTTCCAGGTTGCGCAGAGTGACCTCGTCCAGAAGCAGGAAATCACCGGGTTGGATGACCTGGATTGCCTGGAGGTGGTTCGGGTCGCGTTTCTGGGTCTGTTTCAGGTAGGCCAGCAGGGCCCCGAAGGCCTGGATGAGTTGGGGCTTGTTCTCCAGGTCCAGAACGTGCGGATCGGCCACGCCCTGGCTCCGCAGAACCCGCTCTTTGGCCTGCCCGAATTCGAAGAACCCGCGCACGGGCAGTGGGGTGATCCGGGCGGCCACGTTCCCGACTTGGACCGGGGGGCGGAGATGATCGGGCAGTAGCAGTTCCCGGGGTTGGAGCTTGGCCACCCAGGACCACAGGGGCATCTGGCCGCGCACCCGGATGCCTCGGCACTCCCCGGTGGACACGTCCACCCAGGCCAGCCCGCCGAAATCCGCCTGGGCGTCCCAGAACAGGGCGGCCAGAAAGTGGTGCTCCTTGGACTCCAGACCGGCTTCCTCCACAAGAGTGCCCGGAGTCAGGACCCGGGTCACGGCCCGTTTGACCAGTCCCTTGGCCTCCCTGGGGTCTTCCACCTGGTCGCAGATGGCCACCTTGAGGCCCTTGCTCAGGAGTTGGGTCAGGTAGGATTCGCAGGCGTGATAAGGCACCCCGCACATGGGTACGGGATTTTCGGCATTGGGGTTGCGGCTGGTCAGGGTGATTTGCAGTTCCCGGGCCGCCACCTCGGCATCTTCGAAAAACAGCTCGTAGAAGTCGCCCATGCGGAAAAAAAGCAGGGCGTCCGGATGGGCGGCCTTGATGCCCAGGTACTGCTCCAGCATGGGCGTCAGCTTGGGCGGGCTTGAATCACTCATTGAGATTGCGACGAAAGGTGATGGAATGCCAGGAACCGCAGCGGGGACAGATGAAAAAGATCGATTCCCGCTTCAGGCCACACTGGCGGCAGGAAAAACGTTTCACTTCCCGGGCCCGGGAAATGAAGAATTCCAGTTGCACGGCCAGGGTCTTGGGCAGGTCGTGGCGCTTTTGGGCCAGATTGAGAATTTCCAGGCGAGCCAACCAGAAATTCGGCTCCAGAATCAGGCAGCGCTCGAACCAGGCCTGAGCATCTTGTACATGGCCTTGATCCAGCAGTAACAGGCCACCGTAATACTGGAGCAGCATGTCCTGAGGATAGCCGGAAAGCACGGCAAGGGCGCCGTCCAGGTCCGAGGCGGAAGGGGAGGAGTTGCCGGAACGGTCGTTGCTGAGCGCGGTGCTCAGAAGTCCTTCGAGCAACATGAAGCGCATCTGTTTCGGAACCAGGGCCATGGCGAGTTCAAGGATCTTGGCCGGCTTGGCTTTCTCCTGCCCGCCCCAGGCGCGTTGCAGTTTTTCCAGCCAAGCCTCCATGCATCCCGGGGAAACCTTGAGAGCCCGGTCCAACCATTTCCCGGCCTGGGCGCGCTTGGGGTCGTCCCGGCATTCTTTTTGGGCTTGCCGAACCAGGTAATGGGCCTCGGCGACGGAATTGCCCAACTCCTGGTAGTAGTTGGCCGCCTGGACGTATTCCTCGGATTCGGCGCTGAGCTTGGCCAGTTCCATGGTGATGGCCGGATTGTTGCCGGCGATCTTGCGGGCTTGGCGCAAGGCGTCGAAGGCTCGGTCCACGAAGCCGCCGCGTTTATAGTCTCGGCCCAGCTCATAATATGCCCGGGCTTTAAATTCCTGATGCAGGCCGGGGCGGAGGATCAAGTTTTGGCGGATATGCACGGCCCGCTCGATTTCCCCCTGGGAGCGATACAAATTACCCAAGGCCAAATAGATTTCCACGGCGTCCGGGTTGTTCTTGACCACTCGGCTCAGCTCGTTGATGGCCGCGAAGGTGTCCTCAGAGGGCGGCAACAGCCCGTCCGCGTGGGCTTCATTGGGAAAATGATCCTGACCCATGGACCTGGAGGAAAAAACCGTTTTTATCCAATCGCGCATCGGTACAACTCTATTGAAAAAGGCGGTCAAAAGGAAACACCACCGGGTTCACACGCGGGCCCGGTAAGTCGAGGTGCGTCGTGAACCCGATGGCGACCATCAATGCGCCGAGGGGAGGCGCAAGTCGGGCAATGATCTATGCCACGCCTTCTTCGCGTTTTTTCTCGGGATAGGACGGCGCCGAGTCGTCCGAGTAGGATGCGGTGGAGGCAGCGGTTTCGGCCTTGGACGCGCTGGAAGGGTAGGCTTCCTCTTCCAGGGGCAGATTGCGCAGGGAGGTCACTTCCTGCTCCAAGGCGGCCAGCTTGGCCTTGGAGGACTTCAACTCATGGGAAAGCCGGAGTTTTTCCGCCAGGAAATAACTCATGCTGAACACCGAGCCGACCACGAAGCTTACCAGGACGATCAGGTAGAAGGGCAATTCATGGGAAACGAAGTTCAGGTTGAACAGTTCCAATTTGAGGACGAGCTCATTGGAAAGCATTTCGTTGTTCTGGATAAAAAACACCATGGAGACAAAGAAAAAAAGTGTCAGCAGCAAGACCTTGAGATAGCGCATACAGCCTCTCCTTATGCGGGGTTAGAGGGTGGGTGAGACGCAAGGAATAACGGTGCCAGTTTGGCATGCGTAGCCGTAAGGTGCTCGGAAACGATGCGGGTCTGGCCGCATACCGTCATGAAGGAGGTGTCTCCATGCCAGCGAGGGACGACGTGAACGTGCAGGTGGTCCTGAATACCCGCACCGGCGACGCTCCCCAAGTTCAAGCCGACATTGAAGCCGTCCGGCCCGAGCGCCTTGCGGAGAACCCGGACGGAGCGTTGCAGCCAGGTCGTCATTTCACCGGCCTCCGCCTCGTCCAGATCCGTCAGATCCGGAACATGGCGGTACGGAGCCACCATCAGATGGCCGTTGGTGTAGGGATACCTGTTCATGATCACAAAGCAAAGCCTTCCGCGAACTAAAACCAGTTGATCGCGATCCCGCGCGGTGGATTCCGGAAGGCAAAACACGCACTCGTCCGCCTTGGGACCGAGAATGTACTCCATTCTCCAGGGGGCGAAAAGGGTGGCCATGGGGTTCAACGGTTCAGGGGTTCACGGTTCAACGGTTACGGTCGTGGTTGCGGGCAAGTGAGTTTCGGTTCAAAAAATGGTCGTAATGGAAAGCAGTTTCACCTATCGTAGCCGGCACCAACCGCTGAACCGTTGAACCGTGAACCACTGAACCCCTAATCCTACAAAATCTGGCTCAAAAATTTCTTCAACCGGGGATGCTCGGGACGCTCGAAAAAGTGGTCCGGCGTGCCGACTTCCACGATTTCCCCCTGGTCCATGAACACGATCCGGTCCGCCACCTCCCGGGCAAATCCCATTTCGTGGGTGACCACGGCCATGGTCATGCCTTCCCTGGCCAGGGTGACCATGACGTCCAGCACTTCGCCGATCATTTCCGGGTCCAGGGCCGAAGTAGGCTCG
>SKYX01000420.1 GCA_007127655.1 Desulfonatronum sp. | reverse complement strand
GCGCTAATGACAAAGCCCCGGCGAGTTCGCGTCGTCCGGGGCTTTGAGAAATCCGTTCATTATTTGATATTCCACTCTCAAAACGGCACTTCATCCATTCCGCTTTCCGAAGGCTGCGCCATGGGACCCGGAGAGTGGCGGTCATCGGGCATGGGGGCCTCTTCGGTGCGTTGGCCCTTGGAATCCATGGCCTGAACCCGTTGGGCCACGATTTCCGTGGTGTATCGATCCTGACCTTGCTGGTCCTGCCACTTGCGGGTCTGAAGTTTGCCTTCGACCATCACCAGTCGCCCCTTGGTCAGGTAGTTCCCCACAAACTCGGACTGCTTGCCCCAGACCACCACCCGGTGCCATTCCGCCTTCTCCACCTTCTGACCGTCCTTGTCCGTATAGGACTCGTCCGTGGCCATGGAGAAGTTGGCCACCGGCTGTCCGCTCTGGGTATAGGCCAGCTTCGGGTCTTGCCCGAGTCTACCGACAAGAATGACTTTATTCAGCGATCCACTCATGATTCCTCCTGAGGAGTCAGATAGGCCTGCTTCTTGACCAAGCTTTCCAGTTCGTCCAGGTTGTCTTCCAGCTCATAGGTAATCCGGTCGGCCACATCGGCTCGGCGGTCGGCCAGGGCGTCTTCCAAGCGTCGATCCAGTTCGCGCAAGGCCACGACATCCTTGGCCAGAAGGTTTTTGAGATCACGGGACCAGTCCTCCCCGAACTTCCACTTATCCTCCAATGCGGCCGTCAATTCCCGAACACCGAGGGTCTTCAAATCGGCGTATTGCTTCTCGCCCCAAGCCAGTCTGCTCAGTTCCGGCCATCGCCGATATACATCATCCGGATCAAACGTGGTTGCGCTGACGCGAACCTGCAAAACCTTGCCCATGCTGTTCCTCTCTTGTCCAGAATGTGAAATGCGGGATGCGGGTTGGTCCGGTGTGCCGAGAAGTCAGTCCTGTTCCTCCCACTCGCTTTGAACCCGGCTGACCACGTCCTGAATCACGGAAAGCTCATCCTTGCGGCAGACGCCAATCAAGGGCGCTCCGGCGTCGACGTTTTGATTGGCCTCGAAATACACGGCATAAATGATGCCCTCGGGCCCGACGTAGTTCAGCTGACTTTCCCGCTTCATCCGCGAAACGATGAACAGGTCCATGTCCGGGCGGACCTCCACGGACTGACACCCTTTGGACTTCACCTTGATGTCAATGTCCGGGCGAAAATAGTACTTGGCTCGCTCCGGCGCGTTGAACAAATGCAACGTCTTCAGCAACAGTCGGTCCAACACTTCCTCTTTGCTGAGAAAATGTCGAATGGTCATCAGCCGGGTTCCAGCCTCAACAAATCGCCCCACCAGCTCCGTATGCACATGTTCGACTACGCCCTTCAACGCGGCGTGAATCGGCTTTTTGTTCTTTTCCCGATCCAGACGCGCAAGCAATGTACCTGGCTTTTCACGCCACGTTCCGGACGGCCCGATGACGTTCGCCCCAGGAGCGTCCACCACGAACTCCACGGTCCCGGTATGTGGCGCCGTGATGACGACTTCCTCGAAGGGAGAAGCCTTAATCTCATCCAGCAGTTCGGTTATGTTCAGCAATCAGCACCCCCAACTTCCACGTTTTTCGCGTACTCACGCGAGGCCTCGGCAAAACTGAAGGCCGAGATTGTCGGCGATCAGCGGTAATACAAATTCCTCCCCCCCACGGTCAGAAGGGCTTGGTATACGTTCTTGCGCATCTCCCGGCGATCCCAGACGCCTTGAATATGCCCGCGCGACAAAGCCTGATACGCACCGTGATAATGCGGCTCCACAGGCATGCCCGTAGTCTCCTGAATCACGCCGGGACCGGCGAAGCCGACCCTGGAGGAGCGGATCGCGAATTGGTACGGGGAACACCCCAGAAAACTGGCCACGGGACCGGCATAGGAGTTTGTGTCGTACACCACGAGATAAAGGCCGCCATCTTCCAGATAGCGCCGGACGGCCATGGTGCATCGCGGCATCTGGATGACGCCCAGGGTCCCCTCCTGAATCCGAATTCCGGCCGTGCCATGGACGTAGGCGATAAACGGAAAATGCTTTTTCCGCGCCCGGTCAACGGCGCGAATGAACTTCTCGCCTTCCGCCGCCCCCACCGAGCCTCCCCGGAAGCCGGCCGCAAGCATGGCCGTGACCACGCTCACGCTGTTGATGGTGGCCTCGAAGGTCATACACGAGCTTTTCAGCCCCGTCTTGCGCTTGGCCTCCTCCAGTTTCAGGTCCAAGCCCTCATACCCAAGAGGGTTCTTGGCCTCGATCTGGGCATTGAACTCTCTGATGGAATCCGGATCGTACACGTTGCGCAGATACCATTCGTATTCCATCGGAAAGTGATGTCCGCAGTGAATGCAGACTCCGGCCCATTCGCCGAACAGGTCCGGCGCCCACATGTCCAGACATCCATGAATCGGCGCATTGGGACAGGTGATGGCTATATCCTGTTTGGCCTTGGAGCTGAGGTATTCTTTTTTTGGTTCCGCCTCACGTTCCTCCCACCGTGACAATTGGGTCAACTGGCACTGGTCTCCCCCCGCATCCCCTTCGCCCCCCTTCAGGGTGCCCTTGATCCGCTTGATGGGCGCGAAACATTTGTTCAGCACAACCTGAAACTCGGCCCCCACGTCCTCGGCCACCTGCGTTACCTTTTTCTGATGCTTGCGCCAAAAATCGTACTTGAAAAAGGAATAGACCGACCAACCCAGGTCAGTCCCGTAATCATAGACTCTTCGCCCCAGAGAGCGCCGGTCCAACACGGCATGTTGGCTCATGGTCATAAAGCGCTGGTAGCGTTTCCAGAGCAATCGTTCCCGGGCAGCTCCGCCGAGCTTCCAGCGGACGAAAATATTCTCCGCGTTGGCTCCGGGTGACTTTTTCTGCCGCATGACGGCTTTGGCCCGGAAGTAGTTCATCCCCCGAACCCGTAGAACGATCTCGTCCGTGGCGTTGATCACTTCCTGACGCAGCGTCCGGAAAAAATCAAAATGTTCCGTCCGCGCTCCCAGCACCGGCTCCTGGATGATCCTATCCACGAGTCCCAGGGCTAGGTTATCTTCAGCGGTGATTTTGAGCTGCTTTGCGCACTTATCCACCAAATCCGGCGGAACGCGCTGACCTTGCTTGATACGCCCCTCAATGGCCGCCGCGCCTTCCGGAGAAATGACCGAGTAGTACCCGTGGGATAGCATCAACCGCACGTCGGCCAAGCCGATGGCCTCCGCTCCGCCTGAACCGCCTTCGGAAAAAATGGCGATCACCGGGACCCGCAGTCCGGCCATTTCGTAAATATTCCGGGCAATCTGCTGGGCCGCTCCGGGATAGTCCTCAATGGGAAACGCGCCGGGCGTGTTCACGTAGGCATGGATGGGAATGTTCTCGGTTTCCGCGACCTTCATGTACTGCAAGGCTTTGGCGTTCCCCCAAGGCTTAACCGAACCGCCGTTGCGAAACTCTTGTCCATGGCCCTTTTCCTGGCCAATAACCATCACGGACTGGTTGAAGACCTTGTTCCCCACCCGCCGGGTGATGTAGGCTCTGGCGATCAGCATACTGGGGTCCACGCTGTATTCGTCCTGGCCGCCGATCTCCGTGTAGTTGTCGTAGACGTGCTCCAGGATGTCCTTCAACGAAATCCGCTGAGGATGTCGAACGATTCGGACCCTGTCCATGGGCGTGAGTTG
>SKYX01000304.1 GCA_007127655.1 Desulfonatronum sp. | reverse complement strand
TCGTCGCCTCAACGGGCTTCCAGGAACCCAGCCTGGCCTTTCTCCTGGGAACCCCAACCCGGCTGGTCAACCACCTGGAAGCCGCCAGCCATCTCCTGGAGCATCCCGACGGCCTGGCGCTGGTCGAATCCCGCCAGGAGCAGCGCTTTCACGAAGCCGTGGGTAATCTTGGCCTGGTCGTGGAGCGGCTGGCCATTATTCGCGGTTTCAACTATTCCAAGGGGCAGTGGGTGACCATCGGTTTTTACGCAACCGCCCGCCAGTAAGGATTTTCCAAAACACCATGCGCTACTATCCCATTCTTCTCGATCTGCACGACAAGTACTGCCTGGTAGTCGGCGTAGGCCAGGTGGGGACCCGCAAGGTCCGCACGCTCCTGTCCTGCGCCCCGGGTCGATTGCGGATCGTGGACACCCGCGAGCCGGATACCTGCTGGCAGGAACTCATCGAGCAGGGCTTGGTGGAATACCATGTCCGCACGTTTCTCCCGGATGACCTGGAGGGCTGCTTCCTGGTCATCGCCAGCACCAGCGACGAGACCGTGAACTGGCAAATCAGCCGGCTGTGCGCCGAGCGCGGAGTCCTCTGCAACATCGTGGACCAGCCTGAGAAATGCAGCTTTATTCTCCCGGCCATGCATTCCCAGGGTGACCTGACTATCGCCGTGTCCACATCCGGCTCCAGCCCGGCTCTGGCAAAAAAGATTCGCCAGGACCTGAGCACCTGCTTCGGACCGGAGTACGCCCGATTCCTGGCCATCATGCGCCGCCTGCGCCCGTTGATTCTGGAACTGAACCTGCCCACGTCGGCGAATACCGACCTGTTCCGGGCCCTGACTCAATCCCAACTGCTGGATGCCGCGCAGTCCGGGGACAACGCCCAAATCCTGGACGTCTTGCGGCGGCATCTCCCCGCAAGCCTGCATCCCCGCCTGGAGGACGTGATCAGTGAACCTGACTGAAACCCTGGAACTTGCCGTTCTGGCGCTCTACTTTCTCGGGGCCGTGCTGCATATTCTCGCGGTGCTGATCCGCGGCCCCCACCTCCGCTCCGGCGGGCAAATCGCGACCCTGCTCGGCTTCGCCCTGCATACCGCCGACATCGGGTTGTATATGGCCCGTTACGGCGGAGAAGCCCTGGGGCACGGTCCGTTTTACTTCAGCCTTTTCGCCTGGACCCTGATCATCGTCTCCCTGGTCCTGAACTGGCGGTTGCGGATGCACTTTCTGGCCCTGACATCCCTGCCCCTGGCCCTGATCGTCTACTCCTTCGCCACGACCCTGCCCAGCATGGAGGTCCTCCTGCCGGAAAGCTTCATGGGGCTATGGTTCGGACTGCATATCGGCACCCTGTTCCTGAGTATCTGCCTCCTGGCCATGGCCGCCAGCGCCGGGGCGGTCTATCTGTTCCTGGAAAACAAGATCAAAGGCAAGACCAAGATCACCGGTCTGAGCAAGGACCTGCCCTCCCTATCCCTGTTCGATCAGGTCAACGCCTGGGCCGTGAACCTGGGTTTTCCGCTGTTCACCGTGGGCCTGCTTTCCGGGTTCCTTTGGGCGCACTTCACGTGGGAGCGCTTCTTCTCCTGGGATCCCAAGGAAGTCGCGGCCATTATCGTCTGGCTGCTTTTCGCTTTTCTCTTCCACCAGCGCCTGGTCAACGGCTGGCGCGGCCGCAAGCCGGCCAAGCTGGCCATCTGGATCTTTGCCCTGTCCCTGATTTCCATGCTGGGGATCAACTTTTTCCTCGAGACCCACCACAGCTTTCAACCCTAAGTCATGAACCAATCCATCTATCTGCTTGGACTCAACCACCGCACCGCACCGGTCGAGGTCCGGGAGCGTTACGCCCTGCCCGACGTCGACCCGCGGGACCAGGGGCTGATCGCCGCCGGGTCCGGCGTGAAAGAGGCCATGATCCTTTCCACCTGCAACCGGGTGGAACTCCTGACCGTCGGCCGTGAAGACAAGACCACGGTACGGGAGATCCTGGGTTTTTGGGCCAACTGTTGCGGGGGCGACGTCCATGAATTGCAGGACCACACCTACACCCACCGCAACCTGGACGCCGTGACCCACCTGTTTTCCGTGGCCTCCAGCCTGGATTCCATGGTCCTGGGCGAGCCTCAGATTCTCGGCCAGCTCAAGCAGGCCTACCGGAAGAGCGTCAAGCAGGGGGCCTCCGGCGTGGTCCTGAACCGGCTCCTGCACAAATCCTTTTCCGTGGCCAAGCGGGTGCGCACGGAGACGAAAGTCGCCTCCAACGCGGTGTCCATCAGCTTCGCCGCCGTGGAACTGGCCAAACGCATCTTCGGCGACCTCTCCAACCAGACCGCCATGCTCGTGGGGGCCGGTGAAATGGCCGAGCTGGCCGCGACCCATCTGCTCTCCGCCGGGGTGAAACGGATGCTCATCGCCAACCGCACCCACGCCCGAGGCTGTGAACTGGCCTCCCGCATCCAGGGGGAGGCCGTGCTTTTCGCCGAGCTGTTTGAACGTATGGCCGATGCGGACATCGTCATCAGCTCCACCGGCGCGACCCAGACGGTCATCCAGCGCCGCGACGTCCAATCCATCATGAAACGCCGCCGCAACCGGCCGATGTTCTTCATCGATATCGCCGTACCCCGGGACATCGACCCGGACGTGAACAACCTGGACAACATCTACCTCTACGACATCGATGACCTGAAGGAAGTGGTGGAGGAAAACCTGAGCCAACGCAAGACCGAGGCGGCCAAGGCCATGGTCATCGTCCAGGAGGAAACGGATAAGTTCGCCTGCTGGCTGCGTTCCCTGGACCTCAAGCCGACCATCCTGGACCTGCTGGCCGGCGGCGAGCGGATCGCCCGCAAGGAACTCAAGAAAACCCTGCGCCGCCTGGGTCCGAAAGCCGACGACCCGGAAGTAAGCCAGGCTTTGGAGACCCTGGTGCTCTCCCTGGCTCACAAGCTGTATCACCAACCGCTGGACTTCCTGAAACGCCGCGCCCAGGAAGAGGACGCCGGAACCCGGTACATCGACGTTACCCGCCGGATGTTCAACCTGGACAACGAACCGCCCAGCCCGGACGCCCATCCGGAGCGACGCAAATCCAAACCAGGCGAGGACTGATGCGGTCCAAGCCTCGCTGACCCCCCCATGGAGAAACACCATTGCGCGCCTACCTGATCGACGAACTCAACTCCACGGACATGCAGCGCCTTTTGACCTGCCTGGAGGCCAAAACAGTGAAGGCTTCCGTGGAGGATATGTACTGGCTGGAAATCCCCGACAACCTCCTTTCCACGGAACAGCGCGAGCATGCAGCCCAGTGCGGCCCCTTCGTCTGCTCCCTGGAAACCGGCCCGAACTGGCTGAAAGTGGAACTGCTGATCCGAGGCCGAGGCAAACTGCGCTGCTCCTGCATCGCCTACGCCGACCCGGGCCAACGGGACTGGATTCTGGACCAAGTCGACGCCATGCTGGCTGAACTGGCCATCCCGGTATAAGAGCTTTCAAAGGCGCACCTCCGGATTTCTCAGACACAGCATGCCCTCTTCCGCTCTCCCCAACTCCATCCAGGCTCTTCCCCCCATCTGGGCGCGGTTCTGTCTGGGCATTGAGCGGTTTCTCCTCCACGACCTCGCCCTCCCCCTTCACCATCGCCGCTTGTTGCTGGCCTGCTCCGCCGGGAGCGATTCCACAGCCCTGCTGTTGATCCTGCATTGTCTGGCCC
>SKYX01000348.1 GCA_007127655.1 Desulfonatronum sp. | reverse complement strand
GGAGAGGGTGGGATTCGAACCCACGTGCCCCGGTTAAGGGACAAGGCGATTTCGAGTCGCCCCCGTTACGGCCACTTCGGTACCTCTCCGGGTGATGGCGTGATCAGAAAACGATTTTATCGTTGCTCGATGGATGGTTGGGGGTGATTATCTTCTGCGTTCGGCAAAAAAGGAGCTCAACAGCTTGCTGCTTTCCTCGGCCAGAACGCCTTCAATCACCCAGAAACGATGGTTCAGCCAGTCCAGGTCGTTGATGTTGATGCGTGAGAGCACGACTCCGGCTTTGGGATCCCGGGCACCGAAGACCAGGCCGGCGATGCGGGCCTGGATCAGGGCTCCGAGGCACATCAGGCACGGTTCCAGGGTGACGACCAGGACGCAGTCGGTCAGGCGGTGGTTGCCGACCTTGATCGCGGCTTCGCGCAGGGCCAGCATTTCAGCGTGCCCAGCCGGGTCCCGGTTAGCGAGGGTTCTGTTGTGCGCAGCGGCAAGGAGCGTTCCGCTGCTGTCCAGAACCACCGCGCCCACCGGGACTTCCCCGCGGTCCCGTGCGGCCTTGGCTTCGACCAGGGCCTGCCGCATGGGCTCTTCCCAAGGGTTTTTGCCGACGCGAGTCATGGCAGGCTTTCCATTCCGTTGAAAAACTCCCAATTGCTATGTCGCTGCAAAAAAAATCAACCTCTCACGTATCAATAAATACGCTTCGACCTTGATTTTTTCTTGCTTCTTGCACTTGGGGTTTTTGAACGAAATGCCGACAGAGGACTTTTACAGCACTCGGTTATGGATTTCGCCGGTCGATCACGGCTTTTGCCACGCTCAAAGAGCAAGGTGGAAGCTCTACGAGATGGCTTCATGGCTGTCAAGAATGGTCTGCGTTGCAATTCACTGTTTCCGCGTCCGCAGAAAGGCCACGCCGTTGGTCAGCAGTGTGACGCCCAGCGGGGCCTGGCCCCCGCGGGTCCAGGACGGATGGTTGGTCGGGTGGTTATAGGCCTCGGGGTGAGGCATCAGCCCGAAAATGCGTCCCGTGGGGTCGGTCAGCCCGGCAATGGCCCCGGGCGAACCATTGGGGTTGCAAGGATACTCCATGGTGGGGTCGCCGGTTTCAGGGTCAACGTAGCGCAGGGCTACGAGGCCGTCGCGCTCCAGGGCCTCCAGGGTCGGGCCATCCTTGGGCACGAGCTTACCCTCGCCGTGGCGGACGGGAAGGTACAACCGATCCAGCCCGGAGGTGAAGACGCAGGGGCTGTTTGGGTTGGTTCGCAGATGGACCCAGCGGTCTTCGAACCGGGCCGAGTTGTTGTGGCTCAGGCTGACTTGACGCTCAAAGGCACTTTGCCCCGTGCCGGGAAGCATGCCCAGCTTGACCAGCAGTTGGAAGCCGTTGCAGATGCCCAGGATCAGACCGCCGGCGTCGAAAAAGCGCTTCAACTCGTCCACCAGGGGCGCGCCGGAGGTTGTTTTGGCGTAACGCCAGCGCAGAGCCGCGGCCTGGGCCGCCCCCAGGTCGTCGCCGTCCAGAAAGCCGCCGGGAAAGATCAGAAAATTGAAATCCCCCAAGCGCACGTCTCCGGCGAGCAGTTCGGAAAAATGCGCCACCACGACGTGGTCCGCGCCGGCCAGCGTGGCCGCATGGGCGGTTTCCCGCTGGCAGTTGGTCCCATATCCCGCGATCACCAGCACGTTGACGTTGCTCATGCACATTGCCTCCACAAAAAAAATCGAACTGAGCTTGAATCCACAACTGCCACGAAATTGAGGAGATAGAGGCAACCAGGAAATTCGTCAACCAGATGCTGAGTAGATTTTCACGTCCTTTTGCGGCAATATAGATTGGTTTTGGGCGATGGTTCAATTTGCTGGGTGAATTGGTTGACACTTTTCGGGAGTGGACAATTCCTTTACCGCCAGCGAAAAAATGAACCGCCCGCTTCCGTTGGTCGCTCAAGGCGCCAGGATCGCCCAGGAAAAGATTCTGGAAAGCAGGGGAAAAGCTGCTTTCCAAAAACATTGCCTCCCTTTCGGGAGGAACCTGAAATCACCGTGAGGCGACGAGCCTTTTGTTTTCCGCATCTTTCCAGCGGAAGACAAAAACTCTCCTTGGCGTCCTTTGCGCCCTGAGCGTAGCGGGCGGTTCGTTTCTGGAATTGTCAACAGGTTCTGAACCATCCCTTTTGGGGGACGCTGCTCCCCCGAACAGGCTTCCAATCGTCGCGACACGGCGCATTTCCTTCAACAGGAGTCGGCATGAAAACCAAGTTCATATTCGTCACCGGCGGGGTGCTCTCGTCGCTGGGCAAGGGGCTGGCCGCCGCGTCCATCGGGGCGCTGTTGCAGGCCAGGGGGTTGAAGGTCACCATCCAGAAACTCGATCCCTACATCAACGTGGACCCGGGCACGATGAATCCGTTTCAGCACGGGGAAGTCTACGTGACCGACGACGGGGCGGAAACCGACCTGGATCTGGGCCATTACGAGCGCTACATGAACATTTCCATGTCCCAGCGCAACAACTACACGTCGGGCAGCATCTACAACTCCGTGATCACCAAGGAGCGCCGCGGGGATTATCTGGGCGGGACCGTACAGGTGATCCCACACATCACCGACGAGATCAAAAGCGCGGTGCTCAGCGTGGCTCAAAACGACGAGGACGTGGCCATCATCGAGATCGGCGGCACGGTGGGCGACATCGAAAGCCTGCCCTTCCTGGAGGCCATCCGCCAGCTGCGCTCCAACCTGGGCAAGGACAACGTCCTGTACATCCACCTGACCCTGGTTCCGCTGATGCGCGCTGCCGGGGAGTTGAAGACCAAGCCCACCCAGCACAGCGTCAAGGAACTGCGCTCCATCGGCATTCAGCCGGACATCATCCTGTGCCGCAGCGAGGTCGATCTGGGCAAGGACATCAAGGCCAAGATCGCCCTGTTCTGCAATGTAGATGAAGACGCGGTGTTCACGGCCGTGGACGTCAAGAGCATCTACGAAGTGCCCTTGGCCCTCTATGAGGAAGGAGTCGACCAAAAAATCGCCATCCTGTTGCGGCTGCCGGCCAAAAACCCGCACCTGCCGCGCTGGAAGGAGCTGGTTGCCAGGCTGAAGGCTCCCAAGGACGAGGTGCGCATAGCGATTGTCGGAAAATACGTGGACCTGCGCGAGTCCTACAAAAGCCTGCATGAGGCCCTGATCCACGGGGGCGTGGCCCACGACGTCTCCGTGCACCTGGAGTACGTCAACTCCGAGGATCTGACCGAAGCCACCGTGGCCCAGGCCATGGCCGGGTTGCACGGGGTGCTGGTGCCCGGAGGCTTCGGGCACCGCGGGGTGGAAGGCAAGATCGCGACCATCCGGCACGCCCGGGAGCAACAGGTCCCGTTTTTCGGCATCTGCCTGGGCATGCAGTGCGCGGTGATCGAATTCGCCCGCAACGTCCTGAACCTGTCCTCGGCCAACTCCGAGGAGTTCGACCCCACCACCGCGGACCCGGTGATCTACCTGATGTCCGAGTGGTACGACCACCGCAGGCAATGCCTCCAGAAGCGCGACGCAAGCTGCGCCAAGGGCGGGACCATGCGTCTGGGCGCGTATCCCTGCCGGATCGTGCCGGAAACCAAAGCCTTTGCCGCCTACGCCGAGGAACTGGTCCAGGAGCGCCACCGCCACCGCTACGAATTCAACGCCCGCTACGCGGAGCGCTTCGAAGCCGCCGGCATGGTGCTCAGCGGGCTGTCCCCGGACAACGCCCTGGTGGAAATCGTCGAGCTGACCGACCATCCCTGGTTTCTGGGCTGCCAGTTTCACCCGGAATTCAAATCCCGCCCCTTGGAGCCGCACCCGTTGTTCCGGGACTTCATCGGCGCGGCCCTGGCCTTCAAGAATGCAAACACGGAATAATGGACACCCCATGATTGACCCGAAACAGTTGTATGAACGCTCCCAAGCCGGCCCGTTTCTCATCGCCGGGCCGTGCGTGTTGGAGAGCCTGGAGCTGGCCTTGGAGATCGGGGAATCTCTGGCAGCCTTGGCCGAGCGCGAACAGATCCCCGTGATTTTCAAGAGTTCCTTTGACAAGGCCAACCGCAGTTCCCTGGAATCCTTCCGCGGTCCGGGTCTGGAACAGGGCCTGGAGTGGCTGGCCGCAATCAAGGAACGGACCGGCCTGCCCGTGGTCACGGACATCCACGAGCCCAGGCAGGCGGCCACCGTGGCCCAGGTGGCGGACGTGATCCAGATTCCCGCCTTCCTGTGCCGCCAGACCGACCTGCTGCTGGCTGCCGGGGAAACCGGGCGGATCGTGAACATCAAAAAAGGCCAATTCGTGGCCCCCTGGGATTTGCTGCCCGCCGCGGCCAAGGTCCGCTCCACGGGCAACGCCCTGATCTGGCTGACCGAGCGGGGCAACAGCTTTGGCTACAACAACCTGGTGGTGGATTTTCGTTCCATTCCGCTGCTGGCCGAATCCGGACACCCGGTGATCTTTGACGCCACCCATTCGGTCCAGCTCCCCGGCGGCAAGGGGCATGCCTCGGACGGGCAACGGGAATTCGTCCCGGTCCTGGCCCGGGCCGCCGTGGCCGCCGGGTGCAACGGCCTGTTCCTGGAGGTCCATCCCCGGCCGGATCAGGCCCTGTGCGACGGCCCCAACAGCTGGCCCTTGGACAAACTGCCCGCGCTGCTGGGCGATCTGCTGCGGATCTGGAGGCTCGACCATGAATGCTGAAGAACGGGCCCGACGGGTTCGGCTGCTGATCCTGGACGTGGACGGGGTGCTCACGGATGGCGGGCTGTACGTCGACGCTCAGGGGCACGTCAGCAAGCGCTTCAACGTCCAGGACGGTCTGGGCATCAAGATGGCCCAGACCGTTGGCCTGGAGTTCGCCATCATCACCGGCCTGGACTCCCCGGCCGTGGCGGCCAGGGCCAAGGAACTGGGCATCACCGAATACCACCCCGGCCAGGTCAAGAAAGCCCCGGTCATCCGGGAGATCTGCCGGAGCAGGGAGCTTGATCTTTCCCAACTGGCCTACCTCGGCGACGACTGGGTGGACGCGGCGCCCCTGCGCATGGTCGGCCTGCCCATGGCCGTGGCCAACGCCCAGCCGGAGATCAAGGAACTGGCCATCTGGACCAGCCAGGCCTCCGGGGGCCACGGCGCGGCCCGGGAAGCCATCCGGTTTATCCTTACAGCCCAGGGCACGTACGAGCCCTTGTGGCGACAGTGGTTGAACGACGAATAGGCGATGGCCAATTTGTTGGAACAACCGCTCGCTTCGCTTAAGGCGCCAAGGTCGCCAAGAAGAATTTTGCCTTTTACTGGAAAAATGGCCTTGAGCATGGCCGGCTAACTGAGAGCAGGCATTGGTGCATGCTCGCTTCAACTCCCTGAAAGGGAGAAATCGTAAAGCCGGTGGTTTTAACCACCGGACTGGTGGTTATATTTTTTGAAGTCCTGAAGGGACGACATTTCTTGTTTTTCAACATGCAATGTCGTCCTTTCAGGACTCTCGACCGTGGAGTTTTTCTCGACCGGTGGTTAAAACCACCGGCTCTACGACGAAATCCCTTCAGGATAGCTGGAATGCCACCTGCTTTCTAAAATGTTTTTCCCTGGCGTCCCTGGTGCCTTGAACAACCATCGGGAGCGGGCGGTTCACATGGGTTTGAGCCCCTCGAAAATTCTACTGGTCGGCCCTTCCTGGGTCGGGGACATGGTCATGGCTCAGAGCCTGGTGCAGGTGTTGCTCCTCCGGTTCCCGGGCGCGGAAGTGGACGTCCTGGCCCCGGCCTGGAGCGCGGCCCTGGTGGCGCGAATGCCCGGAGTGAACCGGGCCGTGACCCTCTCCGCGGGGCACGGCCAACTGGGCCTGCTGGAGCGCCTGACCCTGGCCCACCGCCTGCGCGGAAGCTACGACCAGGCCCTGGTCCTGCCCAACTCCCTGAAATCGGCCCTGGTGCCGTTCCTGGCCCGGACTCCCCGGCGCACCGGCTATCTCGGCGAATGCCGGTACGGCCTGCTGAACGATCCGCGCAAACTGGACAAGCATTGCCTGCCCATGACCGTCCAACGGTTCGTGGCCCTGGGCCTGCCCAAGGACGCGCAACAGCCGCCCGACGTGTCGGCTCCGCGTCTCGAAGTCCTTGGCGCGGACGTCCAACAAGCCCTGGCCGAGCTGGACTTGGACCCGAGCCGCGACATCCTGGTCCTCTGCCCCGGAGCGGAATACGGTCCGGCCAAGCGCTGGCCTGCCGAACATTTCGCCGTGGTGGGCCGGACTCTGGCCGGACGGGGCTGGAAGATCTGGGTGATGGGATCAGCCAAGGACGACGAAACGGCCCAAGCCGTGTGCCAGCTGATCGGCCCGGCAGCCGTGAATCTGGCTGGGCGAACTTCTTTGGCCCAGGCCGTGGACCTGATCTCTTTGGCCCGAGCCGTGGTCAGCAACGATTCCGGCCTGATGCACGTGGCCGCGGCCCTGGATCGTCCCCTCGTAGCCGTTTACGGCTCCTCGGACCCCGGCTTCACCCCGCCGCTCAGCCCAACCTCGCGCGTCGTGTCCATGGGCCTGCAATGCAGCCCCTGTTTTCAACGCCAGTGCCCAAAGGGCCACCTGGACTGCCTGCGCAAGCTGACTCCGGATCGTGTCCTGGACCGGTTGGCCGAGCTGCTCCCGGACCTGAATGCAGGACGGTCCTTGGAGACCGGAGAGCGTTAGAAACCAGGAGCCTGAAAAGCTGTATTCCCATGTCTCATCCCTCCCTCCCTCCTCTTTCCGACTCACGACGACCAACAGTCTATGTGGTCCGCCGTCAATCTTCGGGTGGCGGGGCTGAAACCGCGGCGACTCGGTTGGTGGAGCATTTGTCCGCGTCCTGGGAGGTTCACCGGCTGGCCGCGGGAACGCGCATCGCGGGCCGGAAGCTGGCTGGCGGCGCGGGCCCGGGCTGGTGGCGGGCGCTGCGCTTTGCGGCCGACGTGGATGCGGCCATGGCCGAGCTGGCTGCCCGAGCCGATGGGACCGGCCAGCCCGGCATGATCCTCAGCCTGGAGCGGGGGCCGCAGTGTCACGTTTACCGGGCCGGGGACGGGGTGCACCTGCGTTGGCGCTCGCTGCGTTTTGGAAGCTCCCGGTTGTGGATGACCAACCCCCTGCACTGGCTCTATCCGCGCCTGGAAGCCAGAACCTTAGCCACGGCCCGCCTGGTGGTCACCAACTCGGAAATGGTCCGCCGGGAGATGGAGCAAACGTATCCCCAGGCCGCCCACAAATTGCGGGTAGTGCTCAACGGCTTTGATCCGCGGCGTTTCTTTCCAAACCCCGATCCGAACAGGCAGCGAGCCCGGGCGGGACTCCTGCCAGAATTGAACCTGCCAGAATTGACCTCATCAGGCCCGCCGGGTCCGTGCCGCCTGTTGCTCTTCGTGGGCAGCGGCTGGCAACGCAAAGGACTGGCCCGGGCCCTGGAACTCCTGGCCGCCTCCAATCACGCCGTTGGGCCTGACGAACCGCGTAGCATCCTGCTGGTGGTGGGCAAGGGACGGCCGGAACGGTTCCGCTCACTGCTTCGAAAATGGAATCTGGACTCCCAGGTGCGCTTTTTAGGCGTCCGCTCGGAACTGACCCAGCTGTACCAGGCCGCGGACGTCCTGATCCTGCCCACGCTCTACGATCCCTTTGCCAACGCCTGCCTGGAAGCCATGGCCTGCGACTGTCCGGTGCTCACCACCGCCAACAACGGCGCGGCCGAGGTGATCGCTCATGGCCGGACGGGATACGTGCTCAAAAGTGGATTGGAAGGCGACCTGACCGACGCGGTACACTGGCTGCGCACCGCGAACCGCCGCCCAGGAGAAGTAGCCGAAAGCGTGGCCGCGTTGACCGTGGACCGGGAAATGCGGGCTTTTTCGACCTTGATGCGGGAGTTGTCCCGGTCAGCCCTTTGAACGAACTGCCGGAAAGCGGACAGGCCCGGAGGAGATCACGGCATGTCCGCCTCAAGATGTCACGGTGGTGGTTCACCTTCGGGCTGGAATGAACAGAAAAAAACGAAAGTGCAAAAAATTCCGACACAACATGTAAAGCCAACCGACACCTCCCCCAGTCTTGTTGTTTCCAACCAACCGAGGTGACAAAGGCGTGTCAACGCCTGCTACGCCGAAGCGCAAATGCTTTCCAGACTCCTGCGTTCACTTTCGCTCATATCCGTAAACATTGCGCCGAGTTGGATCGTGTAGTTCCATTTCTCGACGCGAACGGTTTGGCAGGTCGCTCGGTACTCCTCGGATCCGCCAGAAAATCGAAAGCAAATGGCTCCGGGGCTGTTCATGAGATCCAACGTCCTGAGATCTTCATCATAGTCATAAAGCGCGACCTGAAGACCTCCCAAGGAAAGATTCTTGACAATGGCCTGGGAGATGAATTTTCTCCCGTCCGCCTCGATCTGCATGACTGCCGGCGCAAGAACCTCTTTGCGGATGCTTTTCCTTCGATCTGCCTGTCCCGGATGCACGCAACACCCCACTATGGTTGTTTTTTTGTAACTACTCAGCTCATCCGAGCAAACGTGAACTGGATAGCGGTAACACGCCGGGTTGATGCTCAGCCAAGGATGTACTGATTCGTTACGTATTTAAATCCGGCCTTGATTCTCGATCACGGAATTGGCCGTGCCGACACAGTTGCTAACAGCCTGAGATTGCAACCAAGTGACGCTTTCCCAAGAGGGAAAAGAGCCGTTCCTGGTTATATACCAAATATTTCTCATGCAATATTCATACATTTCGAGCAAAATGACATAATCTCAAAGACCCGGGTTCCATTTCTCAACGCTTGGAACTTGAAAACGTAAGATATTCCGACAAACCTCACCCAGCAGGGAGGCATGAAAAGGGCCGACTCCTCCGGCCGAATTGTCGGTTGGCCAACACTTCTCCAAATCTCCTGAAATTCTAGTAAGATAAAAAATACAAATTTGGTCCGCTCCTTCAATCATACTCCGTTTGCGCATGGAGGCCAAGCAGCAAGGCAGATTCTGCGCGAATGGTCTGGAAATTGCATAAAAAAATTGCACCTAATCTTGTTGCGTACCGCCGCAAGATTCCTTCCGGCCTCGACCACTGTTCAGGTTGTTTTTGCTTGCATCCCTCGACGGCCGGTAAAAATGAAGGACGTCGCCAGGAATCGACATGACCCAGAATTTGCTCGCCTCCTCTTCAAAACCAAGGGTTTTGATCATTGATGACGAACAGTTGTTCCGAGATGCTGTTTCCGACTACCTGGAGGAACAAGGATTCACGACATATACCGCCGCCAACGGCCGGGCCGGTCTGGAAGCGTTTCAGAAATTCGCCCCCCATGCCGTCCTGGTGGATTTGCGCATGGAAGAGGTCGACGGTTTGGAGGTGGTCGCCGCGGTGGTCAAGGACTTGCCCGAAACGCCATGTATCGTGGTTTCCGGGACAGGCATGCTCCAGGACGCCATTGAAGCCCTGCGCATCGGTGCAAGCGACTACGTCACCAAGCCTATCCAGGATCTGGAAGCCCTGGTCCATGTGGTCCGACGCTGCCTGGAGCGATCCAGGCTGCAACAGGAGAACCGTCTTTACCGCGAACAGCTGGAGGGGCAAGTGGCCCAGCGGACCGCGGAACTGCGATCCAGGACCATGGAACTGGAAGAGGCCAATGCCAAGTTGCTGGCCGAGATCACGGAGCGCAAGCGTGTCGAGAAGCTTATCGCCAAGGCCAAAAAGGAGTGGGAGACGACGTTTGATTCCGTCTCGGACCATGTCAGCATTGTCGGCCCGGATTTTCGTTTCCTGCGCGTGAACAAGACCCTGGCCGCGCACCATGGCATGCATCCTCGGGAGATGATCGGCATGTTCTGCCTGGGGGTCCTTGGTTGCATGGACCTGGGCACCTCGGTCTGCCCGCACAAGGCGTTCATCGAGGATGCCGGGAATACAGCCCTGGAGCGGATCGTTCACTGTCAGGAACTGGACCAGTGGGACTTCCTCTCAACAACCCCCCTGTACAACGACGGCGAGTATTTCGGCACCCTCCTGGTCTACCGGGACGTGACCGAGCGCGTCCGGACCGAACAAGCCCTCAAGGAGAGCGAAAGCCGGTTCAGGCTGCTGGCCGAGCACGCCACGGACATGGTCACGCGGCTGTCACCGGGCGGGGATTTCATCTACGTTTCCCCATCCTGCCAGGCCATTCTCGGATTTGCCCCCCAGGCTCTGGTGGGCAAGTCGCTGTTTGCTTTCATCCATGCGGACTGCACCTCCAAAGTGGCAGCCTGCCTGCGCGAAGAGACCTGCAGATTTGTCTGCCGCATGCGCACCACCAGTGACGTCTACGTCTGGCTGGACATATCCACCCAGCTCCTGCGGGACCCGAAAACAGGCAAGATTCTCGAGGTGCACGCCTCTTCCAGGGACATCTCCGAGGCCATCCACGCCCAAGAGGCCCTTGAACGCAGCAATGAGAAATTCTCCAAAGCCTTTCACACCAGCCTGGACGGATTTGCCATCGTCGGCATCGACAGCACAACGGTGCTGGAGGCCAACCTCAGCTTTGCCCAGACCCTCGACTTGGAGCAGGGAAAACTGGTCGGCAGCAGCCTGGAGTCTCTGCCATGCTGGCTGACCAAGGCCGACCAGCAGCGCCTGCGCCGGGAACTGGCCGTGAATCGGGAAGTCCGGGACTTTGAGGCCACCCTGCACACCCTTGGCGGCGAAGAGGTTTATGTCCAACTGTCGGCCAGCTTTCTCGAACTCCAGCAGGAACCCTGCATCATTTATTCCTTGAGGAATATCACGAGCCAGAAGCTGGCTGAAAAAGAAATCAAGTTCATGGCCATGCATGACCAGCTCACCGGTCTTCCCAACAGGCGCCTGTTCCTGGACCGTTTCGAGCAGACCCTGCACAGGACCAGACGCTACGGGGAGAAGGCCTGCCTGATGTTCGTGGATCTTGATGCATTCAAGGAAATCAACGACAAATTGGGCCACCAGATCGGCGACGCGGTGCTGAAGGAAGCCGCGACGCGTCTGGAAAAATGCGTCCGCAAGTCGGACACCGTGGCCCGGGTCGGCGGGGACGAATTCGTCCTGATTCTGGGCGGCCAGGTGGAATCGAAGCAGGTCGAAAAAATTGCCCGCAAGATCATCCGCGAGCTGTCCAAGGAGATCATGGTGTTTGGCTATCAGTGCGCCATCAGCGCAAGCATCGGGATCAGCCTTTTCCCGACAGACGGCCAGAGCCTGGACGTGCTGCTGCACAAGGCCGACGCGGCCATGTACCAGGCCAAGAAGGCCGGCGGGGACACGTTCCTGTTCTATTCACCCGATACCGCCCTGACCCAGTCAACAGCCTCCGCGTGACCTCACGCCGACAAGCGCGGATTCGGCAACGTATTTCATTACCTCGTTGCAACGCTTCAGCACACCCTGGGTAAAGCCGCATTCCGGCACTGGATTCCCGCCTTCGCGGGAATGACCTGTTTTCCATGCCCCCTCCGAAGCAGTCCTCCCCCGCGGGGCCTGTCCCCCCGTGCAGACGGGGAACGGTTCGTCCAGTCCGCTTTCACGCAGATGAGCCGAGTACTTGTATCTCGTTCCCCCTTCCTGTCTCTTCCTGCTCTTCCTGGTCAAAACACACATCGCGAGACCACCCAGTTACGGGCAAAACCCCTGACTCCTCCCCCACTCCAGGTCCGCGCAGTAGCCAAGGCGACAGGCGGTTTGCACGTCCTGGCAGCCCTGATCGTTGCGCCCCGCCAGGATCAAGGTCACCCCGCGATTGTTGTGGGCAAGGGCGTATTCCGGATCAATGTCCAGAGCACGTTGAAAGTCCTCCAGGGCCCGGTCCAACTGCCCGGACTCGCGCCATGCATAGCCGCGGTTATTGTAGGAACTGGCCCTGCGCGGATCACGCTCCAGGGCCTGGTCATAGGCGGCGATGGCCCGGGCGTAGTTGCCCAGGTGAATATGGACATTGCCAAGATTGATGAACGCTTCCGGACTGCCGGGTGCCAGACCGGCGGCCCGGTCAAAATCCGCCAGAGCCTCGTCAAAACGGCGCAGATTCGTCAGGGCGATGCCCCGGTTGTTCAGGACCGTGGCGTTCAAGGGATCTTTTGCCAGGGCGTCGGAATAGTCCTGTACCGCTGCCTCGAAGCGTCCGGCCTGGGCCAGGGCGATACCACGCTGGCTCAAAAAAACGGGATTGCCGGACTCCAGGGCCAAGGCCCGGCCATAGGCGGCCAGAGCCTGGTCATGACGGCCAAGGAGTCTGTTGGCCAGAGCCAGGTTGGCGTGGGCGTTGGCCAGTCTCGGAGACAGGGCCACCGCGCGCTCCAGGTCCTCCAGAGCCTCGGAAAACCGCCCCGTCTGGATCAAGGACCAGCCCCGATTGTTCCAGGGCATGGGATTGTCGGGATCAAGGGCGATGGCCTGGTCTAAATCTTTCAGGGCCTGCTCAAAGCGTCCCAGCCGACTCAAGGCATGTCCGCGGGCATTGTAGGCCCGGGCGTACCGGGGATCCAACTCCAGGACCCGATCAAACTCAACCACGGCCTGCTCAAACGCCTCCATCTCCAGATAGACCAGGCCCCGGGTATTGTAGGGCATGCCGAATCCGGGCCGCAGGGCAATGGCCCGGCTGGAGTCTGCCAGGGCCTGGGCCGATTCTCCGCGGCGATAGTGGACCATGCCCTTGTTGGTCCAGGCCTGGTAGTATTCCGGATCGATCTCCACGGCGCGCCCGAAGTCCTCCACGGCCTCGTGCATCTTGCCCATCCGGTAATACGCAAGCCCTCTGTTGTTCACTATCCGGGCATTGCCGGGGTCCGCCCTCAAGGCCGCGGAAAAGGCTTCCACGGACTGCTGGTAGTCACCGGCCCGGAACAAGGCCAGGCCCCGACGCCTTTCCGTAGGCCCGTCGACCTCTTGGGACCAGGCCGTCGGACCTGGGTGTACCAGGCAAAAGGACAGGAAAAGGGCAAGAACGCCAAGGCTGCGGATCATGGCTGGATTATCCGGGATGGTTCAATATGCGTTTCGGACTGTTTTTCCGCTCGAGAATCCCAACGGGATTCCGTACATAGCCCAAGGTTGCGTCAACTCCCCTGGGACCTTCCCGCGAATTCTCGCACTTGTAGGGGCGTACCCTTGCGGTCGCCCTGGTGTGACCGCGATGGCACCGACCCGACGTGTTTGAAGCGCACGTATCCATGTAAATCACCACCCCAGGCAATTGATCGAACAACCAAGGTAACGACGATACTCCTCCATTCCGCGCTAACCTTGGGCACCCGCAAGGGGTGCCCCTACAGTTCCGTGCTTGTTTCGAAGGGGTGTACGCATGTCGCACCCTGGCGGACCTGCCTGACCGCGGAAAGATCCGCCTGCCCGAAACGCATAAAGAGCCT
>SKYX01000224.1 GCA_007127655.1 Desulfonatronum sp. | reverse complement strand
TTGGTATGAATTCATGTAACTTCTCAAAAACTTGTGGCAAGCATGACCTGGATGCCCGCTCCCCGTCTGCACGAGGACAGGCTTCGCGGGCATGACGAGCTTGAGAGAACGAGCCATTTCAGTCATTCCCGCGCAGGCGGGAATCCAGGCGGAGAGGCAATTTCAGAGTTTGCCCGGCCTTTTTGAGCAATGACGAATTCTTTATCACTCCAGCGAATCATTGCAGAATCTCTTGAAAATGACGAGGGCAAGATGCCCTCGTTCCCAGGTTTTCCGTGCCGTTCCGTGTGTTCCGTGGGCCACAATCAGGGCGTCTTGCTGATCAAAGCATGAAGTTTCGCTGTCGTGTTATGCAACGGTCTTTTTTCATCCGTCATTCCGGCGAAAGCCGGGATCCAGGGTTCGCAATGCCGCTGAACAGGTTTTTCCTGGTGAGCAGTTCCAGGCAGCGTATTGGTTCTCTGCGGTTCGGGGCGCATCGGGAAATGGCGATATTGAATTTCAAAGACCGGAATTTTTTAAAGGGTGAGTTGTATGGGCCTGCTTAAGGTGGATGATTTCAAGCCGGGCATGGTTTTAGCCGCGGAGTTGAAATCTTCGCAAGGAAGGATGCTGTTGCCCAAGGGAATTCAGCTCACGGAGCAGCATATCAAAACTTGCAAGATATGGGGGGTTGTCGAGGGCGATATTTTGGGGGAGGGCAACCAGGAAGCCGAGACGTCGCCTCCGGCTCTGAACCCCGAGGACTTGGAAAAAGCCCGGTGCATGGCCAAAATTAAATTTTGTCTGACCGATGTACGCCATCCAATGGTGCGCGAGGTGGTCAAGCTGTACATCCTGCGCAAGGCGCAAGCCTTGGCTCTCAATGCAGACGATGCTGTCCAGGCGCTGAACTTATCCGATACCAGCCCCCCTGAGCGTGCAATCTCCAGCCGTGAGAATGTGGAGGACATTGCTCAGCAGGAACTCGAACTGGCCTCGCACCCGGACATTTTACGGCACATTTTACAGGCTTCCAGTGATCCCCTGGCTTCCGCGGCCTATGTCGCGGAAGTGGTCGGCAAGGACGTGGCCCTCTCGGCCAAGCTTCTCAAGGTCGTGAACACTCCCTTTTACGGATTTCCACAAAAAGTCGACACCATTTCCCGAGCCATCGTGCTTTTAGGGCAAGATAAAGTCGCGGGCCTGGCCTTGGGCATCTCCGTGATCAATATGTTCCAGGGGGCGCAAGGCGAGCTGCTGGATATGGCCGGATTTTGGAAGCATAGCGTGGCTTGCGGCATTATGGGGATGTTTTTGGCCGCGCACTGCAATGAGCAGGATAAGGAGCGTTTTTTCGTCGCCGGCCTACTCCACGATGTTGGGCGATTGATCATGCTCAAGAACCGCGTGCAGGCGGCTCAGTCCGTATTATCCGAATCCCGCGGGCTGAAGGTGGCCTTACACGATTTGGAAAATGCGCGATGGGGCTTTGATCATGCAAGGCTGGCCGAGTTGGTTTTGGAGAAATGGGAGTTGCCGGAAAATTTGCTATTGGCCGTGAGGTATCATCATGCTCCCGGTGCTTGCGGATATGCCCGAGATGCGGTCATGATCCATGTGGCTGATTTTTTGACCCATTCTTTGGCTCTGGGCAATAGCGGAGCAACCCTGGTTCCGCCTCTGGACCGCCATGCCTGGGAGAGTTTGGGACTGTCCAAGAACGTGCTTCCGGTGCTGACTCGCCAAGTCGATATTCAGGTTGGACACATCATGCGGATATTTTTCGGGTAACGGACAATGTCTTCCCCTTTGGATTTTTCTGATTCGTGTCTTCGTCGGGTGTCGTACCTGGAAGAGGTCAACCGGGCATCCCTCCAGGCGCTGCAACTGGTTTTGGAAATGGGCAGGCAAGGTACCAGTCTGAATCGCATCGACAACCCCCGGACGATTCTTGAGGAGTTTCACGACAAGACCCATCAGTTGATCCCGTGGAAAGCCGCCGCATTCTACCTGATGGATGATCAGACCGCGGTTCTGGATATGGCCTTGTGCAGGCCTTTGGAATCCGGGCCGCATCTCAGTGCTGTGTTCGACCGTCTTGTTGAGGATCGGACCCTGTCCCTGGCTTTGCAAGATGCGAGTCATACGTTCGTCGAAATTGACGGGTGCGAAGTGCTGATGCATGCCTTGAACACGATTACCCGGTGCCGGGGTTTTTTTTTGGGCATTCCCGTGGACTCCCGGAAATCAATCCCGGACACGTCCCTGGCCATTTTTTCAATCATGATGCAGTCTGCTGCCCAAACCTTGGAAAGTTATGAGCTGTATCGGCTGATTCGCCGGGTCAACTCCGCGCTGGAGGAAAAGGTCAAACGCCTGGAAGAGGAAATGGCCGACCGCATGCGGGCCGAAGCGGAGCGGGAAAATCTGCAAGGCCAATTGCTCCAGGCCCAGAAGATGGAAGCCCTGGGCATTCTGGCCGGGGGCGTGGCCCATGACTTCAATAATTTGCTGCAGATCATGGGCGGCAAAGTTCAGCTTCTCCTCCATGCCAATCCGGGCAGAGATCTTGCAGAAAAACATCTGCGCACGGTGAGTAAATCCATTGATCGCGCAGCGGCTCTGGTTCGGCAACTGTTGGTCTTTGGTCGCAAAACCGAGCCCCAAATGCAGCACATCGACCTGGGACACGAGCTGGAAGAAATTGCCGGAATGCTTGAGGGAACCATTCCCGCTTCGATTCATGTTGAACTGGGCGTGCAGTGCCAAACATGGCCGATAAACGCCGATCCGGTGCAGCTTGAGCAGATACTTCTCAACCTGACGAAAAATGCCGTGGAAGCCATGCCCGCCGGGGGCCGGCTGGCCATTACAACGCAGAACGTGATCCTGGATGAGGAGTTCGTTCGCTCGCACATGGGCGCAAAGCCTGGGATGCATGTGCTCTTGACCGTGAAGGACACGGGGGCCGGCATGGAGCCGGAAGTCTTGCGACATGTCTTTGACCCATTTTTTACCACCAAGGCAGTGGGCAAGGGCACCGGCCTGGGCTTGGCTTCGGTCTACGGTATCGTCAAGGCGCATGGCGGCTACATTCAATGTGCCAGCCAGTCCGGCCAAGGAACGATTTTTTCAGTTTATCTGCCGGTTGCGGAACAGGTGGGCGAGGCAAAATGCGACACGCCGCGCAAGGCCGTCTCCAAAAGCGGCAGGGAAACCATTTTAGTGGTGGACGACGAACCGGATATCCGGGAGCTGACCCAGGAGGCCTTGGAGTCCTTCGGGTATGCCGTTCAATGCGCAACCAGCGGAGAGCAGGCCCTGGATGTGTATCAGCGCAACGGCAAATCCATCGACCTGGTCCTGATGGATTTGCGCATGCCGGGCATGGGCGGGTGCGGATGTCTCCAGGAGCTGTTGCGCCTCGACCCCTCGGTCAAGGTGGTGATCATCAGCGGGAATGCGGCCAAATGCCAGAACAATGATCTCCTGCTTTCCGGAGCCAAAGGCTTTCTCGGAAAGCCGTACCAACTGCGGGACCTGGCGGCCAAGGTGCGCGAAGTCCTGGGGTGATTGCGGCTGAAATGATCGGCTCTGACTCTTCGTCGATACATTGCTAACGCGGGCCATGCCCGCAACCCAAAAACATGTTCTCGCGCAGAGGCGCAGGGACACGCAGAGGAAACAAAGAGTTTTCCCCATGCACTCTGCGATCTTTGCGAACTCTGCGAGAGGCAAAAGA
>SKYX01000402.1 GCA_007127655.1 Desulfonatronum sp. | reverse complement strand
GCCAGCGTCGCCAGAATTCCGTGATGGACTTGGACAGGTACGGCGAATCGAAGTTCTTGGGAAAGACGAAGCCCAGCATCAGCCCCAGGCCGATGGCCATGTCCGAGTAGGCGCTGAAGTCAAAGTAGATCTGAAAGGCATAGGCCGCGGCCCCGTACCAAGCCTGGACCGTGGTTATGGTCGCGGCGTCGAAAATGGTGTCTGCCACCTTGCCGCAGGGGTTGGCCAAAAGAATCTTCTTGGCCAGCCCCAGACTGATGAAGGCCACTCCCCGGGCAAACTTCTCCAGGGTATGGGCGCGGTGCAGGAGCTGGTCCGCCACTTCCCGGAAACGGATGATCGGCCCGGCCACCAGTTGCGGGAACATGGACACGTAGCACGCAAAGTCGATGAAGTTACGCAGGGCTTTGGCCTGGCCGCGATAGACGTCGATGGAGTAGCTCATGGACTGGAAGGTGTAGAAGCTGATGCCCAGCGGCAGGGTGATCCGCAGGGCCGTTTCCAGTTGCAACCCGTGCAGGCCCAGCCAACCCAGCAACAGGTCGTAGTTCTCCACGGCGAAATTGAAATACTTGAAAAACCCCAGCAGGGCGAGGTTGGTCAGAATGGATACGGCCAGCGCGGTCTTCTGGCTTCGAGAACGTGCGCCTTTCGGATCTAACTCCTGTATGGGGCGAGGATCAAAAATGGGCCGCCGCCCGGCCATGACCAGGCCGCAGAAATAGTCCACCACCGTGGAGGCCAGCAGGATCAGAACGAACAGCGGATTAGACCAGCCGTAGAAAGCGTAGCTGAGTACGGTCAGCCCCAGATGCTTGCCCCTCCGGGGCAGCAAATAATAGGCGAACAGGGCCAGCGGCAGAAAATAGAAAAGGAAAATATGGGAACTGAAGACCATAGATGCCGGGAGAAAGCGTGTTGTGATTCCGTTGCGCGAGAGGCGCGGTGGGGCAAGATTATCAGGCTATCAGGAGTACTCTGGGTGATCAAGACCGCCGAGATGCGAGAGATTTTGGGCGGATGCTGTTGCGGTCTTCAGCCATGCAGACTAAAATCATCGGTACAATGTCACTTTTAGAGGCTCATCAGCAACTTCCTTCATTAGTTCGGGGCTCAAATACACGAGTCCATCGACTCCTGGGCCCCGCGGTAGTTTCATGAGCCGTCACGATTCCCAGAATCTGGCCGACGCGAACTGCCTGCGGGAAAGGTTGGATCAGACCCTGGAGTTGTACAGGCAAAACCTTGCCGTCTTTCACAAGTTCAAGCTTTGCGCCTCCCAGATCCAGGCCATAACCTCCCTGGATCAGCTTCCCGAGCTTCTGGCCACGTTGCGCGATAGCCTCAAACTACAGGATATCCATCTCGTCCTGGATCGGGAACAGTACGTCGATTTTCTCCCCGATTCCATCCCCACCCAGCCTCAGCTTTTACTTCGACGCATGCTCAGGGAGATGGGCTTGGCCGAGTCCTTCAGGCATCCTCTGCTCGGTTCCTTCGCGGACATCACGGTTCAGGCTCCGGCTTCACGGGAGTTGTTCCAGCCACGCGGCCAGGGAGACTGTGTCGGCTCGGCGTGCGTCTTTCCACTCTGGGACAAGTATCAGCCGGACAACCTGATCGGCTTCCTGGTCCTGAAAGACGGTGACCCTCTGCGCTACAACGAAGGAATGGCCACCGACTTCATCGAATTCTTCGCCGACCTGTTCTCCTGGTCCCTTGTAACGCTCCGGGAACACGAAAAACTCCAACGTGAATCCACTCAGGACCATCTTACCGGTTGCCATAACCGATCCTACCTGATGAAGCACGCGCCGCGAATTCTGGAGTTCGCGCATCGTAAAAAAATGTCGGTCGCGCTGCTGTTCATCGACCTGGACGGATTCAAAAAGGTCAACGACACCTTGGGCCATGCTTGTGGAGACCGGCTCCTGATCGCCGTGGCGCAGACGGTCCAGAGCATGGTTCGCGACTACGACATTTTTGTCCGCCTGGGAGGTGACGAATTTCTGCTTTTGCTCCCAGGAATGGACAGGGAGGCGGCCCAAAGAGCCGCGACCCGTATTCAAGACGCGCTGCGCGCCCTCCTTGTCGCCCAAGTCTGTGCGGTCGCCACGCAACTCAGGGTCGCGGCCTCCATCGGTCTGGCCATGCACCGGCCCGGCGAGACCCTCCAGCATTTTATTGAAAGGGCGGACTCTAACATGTACAACGCCAAACGTTCTGTCGGCGAGCGGACACAGGCTTTGTGACCAGTTGGTTTTCCAGCGAGACAGTCATGCCGCGATTCCGAAGAAATATGTCCAGGGTGCGGGGTGCCGTTCTGAGAAAAGCCCCCTGTCTCCCACGCTTCGGTTACCGGGCTGTCAAGTCCGCCCCCTGTTCACCCTCAACCAAGTTAAGGTGGTTTTCATGGTTAGAAAAGTAGTGCTGTTTGCATTAGTCTCGTTGTTCGTTTTCAGCGGTGCGTATGCGATGAACCTTTCCGCATCGGATATGGAGCGGTTCATCAAAACGACCAAAGCGCTTTCTCCATATTTCGACGCGCTTGATGACGATTATGACGATTATGACGATTATGACGATGAAGACGACATGGCCGTTTTGAATGCCGAGAATATCAAGCAATTGGTGGCGGAGGCCATGTCCGGGAATTCCGAGATGCGGAACATCGTCCGGGGAAACGGATACGCTTCTGTTGAAACCTATGCGGAGCAATACGCGCACATCATGAGAGCATACATGGCCTCCTCCGGCATGGGACAATTTGGCGAACTTGAGATGGCGATGGCCTCCATGAGTCCGGAACAACGACAGGCATTCGAAAATTCTCCAATGTTTCAGATGGCCTTGGAAACGAAAAAGCAGCTTGCATCCGTCCCTGAGTCGCATATTCAAGCCATAACCCCGTATATGTCCCAATTGCACGAGGTATTTGGGCATGACGACGACGAGGATAGTTTCTAGATTGAACAGATAATACTGATGCAACACATCAAAAAGCGGTTTGCAGTGTGTTGCATCACGAAATCGTTAGACCGTTTCTGGATATTTACCGTCTCCCCGCCCGGACACTTCCACGGGCCTCATCAATTCTCTCCAGAACGTAGGCTTCAAGAACCGTGTCCGGCTCTTCCACGTCGAAGCAATACCCGTCCTCGCCAAGCAGCCCCAGGGGCACAAGATTGCCGCGCTCTTCCGGGTCGCTGACCGTGTCCGCGTAAAAACAAACCGAGAGCCACCGCCCGTCCACGTCTTCGATCACGTCCACCAGACAGAACAGATCCTCCGGGACAGAGTCCTTGCCAGGACTCGCGACCCTTGCCCGGAGACTGGCGCTCACTCCGGCCCGCTCCACGAACTCCATCCTGTTTTCAGGGCCGTGCAGCGCTTCCAGCAAGCGCGAGAAAAATGGACGGATCTGCTTCGGATCCGACTGCCATCGCGTCAGATAGGCCTGGATGACTTCCAGCATGCATTTTCCTTATATATAATTCGTCGAGGTGTACAACAATGGGCGTTCGCCGCGAAAGGCGGGCCGGATACTGACTCAATTTGGAACGCCGTTCAAGAGTGAGACTCCTGCCGCGTCCGTACCGCCTTTTGACATTTCAGTCTAAGCCCCATACATCCGAAAACGTTCCTGAATACATCCCAACAACCGTGCGTGGAAAGCGGACGCACGCCCGGCGCTTTTCCATCCATTCGGGGTTGATCCATGAAAATCTATTTCTTC
>SKYX01000188.1 GCA_007127655.1 Desulfonatronum sp. | reverse complement strand
TGAACCGGATATTGCTATTCCGAAAATCCATAGAGTATCAGAGAGAGGCACCATCCTCAAAACGAAAATTCATGCCGACGTTATTCGGCCAAGGGCCAAAGTTTTTCCGTAAATTCTCAAAAACTTGTGGCAAGCATGACCTGGATGCCCGCCTTCGCGGGCATGACGAGCTTGGGAGAACATGCCATTTCAGTCATTCCCTCGCAGGCGGGAATCCAGGAGCCGAGGCAATTTCAGAGTTTGCCCGGCCTTTTTGAGCAATTACGTTTTTCCACCCCAACGCCTCCATTTCCCAGAAAAAAACATGTTTACAGTTTGAAACCCGCTCCTCCGGCAGGTCGCATATATGATGCAGCATCAAAGACGAAACCCGGCTTGGCGCGCGCCAAGCCGGGTTTCACGTTACTGGGGCACACAGTGCCCCCGGTTGTCTCTTGTCTCCACCCGAATCAGCCCTGCTTCATCCTCTGTACAACCTCTTGCAGTTCCACGGCCTGCCTGGCCAGTTCGGAGATGGCCTGGGCTGACTGGTTCATGACCTCGCTGGTTTCCGAGGAGATCCGGTTGATGTCCTCCACTCCGCGGTTGATCTCCTCGCTGGTGGCGGACTGTTGTTCCGCGGCCGTGGCGATGGAGCGGACCTGGTCCGCGGCCTGTTCGGCCAGGGCCAGAATTTCCCGCAGTGCGTCCCCGGACTGATTGGCCAGCCTGGTGGCGTCCTCGATGGCGCTCACGGACTGGTCCATGCCTCGAATATTGGCCTGGGTACCCTGCTGAATGGCGGAGATGGCCTCGCCGACTTCCTTGGTGGCGTTCATGGTCTTTTCGGCCAGCTTGCGCACCTCGTCCGCCACCACGGCAAACCCGCGTCCCGCGTCTCCGGCCCGGGCCGCTTCAATGGCCGCGTTCAGGGCCAGGAGATTGGTCTGGTCCGCGATGTCCTCGATCACGGTCATGATCCGACCGATCTGTTCAGCCTGGCGACCGAGTTGGTCCAGGTTGCTCTTCATCTCCTGGGCCTGAGACTGCACCGTGTTGATGGCCGCCACTGAAGCGCTGACCACCTTGGCGCCGTCCACGGCTTTGGTCCGGGCCTGATCCGAGGCCTCGGCGGCCTGGGAGGCGTTCTTGGCCACTTCCAGCACCGTGGCGTTCATCTCCTCCATGGCCGTGGCCGTCTCGCCGGTGCGGTTTGTCTGTTCTTCCGCTCCCCGGCTGGCTTCTTCCACCTGGGCCGACAATTCCTCCGAGGCAGAAGTCATCCTTTCTACCACGCCCTCGATATTGGTCGCGGCCTCAAGCATCCCGTCGCGCTTGGCCGTCTCAGCCTGGGCACGGGCTTCCTCGGCCTCCCGTGTGGCGACCTGGGCTTTTTCCGTCTCTTGTCGGGCCAGTTCGGACTGATGTTCGGCCTCCTTCATCTTCTCGATCAAGGACTGAACCATGCTCTGAATGCTCAGGTTCAAACGCCCGATCTCATCTTTTTGGTCAATGCCGGACTGAGCCTGCAAATCGCCCTTGGCCACGGCATCGGCATAGCTCATCAGACGGCTTACCGGGCCGGTGATGGAGCGGCTGACCAGCAGGGCGATGACGATGCCCAAACCAAAGAACACCAGGGAAGCAATAGCGATGGCCCAGCGCAACTGATACACCGGAGCCAGCACGTCGTCCTGCATGGCCCCCACGGCAATAGACCATCCCGTTCCGGAAATAGGTGCGAATCCAAAAAAACGGTCCATTCCCATAAACGGATATGCGTCAAACCCGGACTCGCCCCGAACCATCCGCTGGAACATGGCCGCCAACGGAGCGAACTGGGCATCCGTCCTGGCTTCTTCGATGAAGTTGCGCTGGTCCAGCACGAACTGCCTGTTGCCATGAGCAATCAAGGTCCCCCGTTCGTCGATGATGTAGGAATACCCCGCCGTCCCGTATCCGATGCTATCCGTGATATCACTGAGCAGCGTAGCGTCCAGGCGGGCCATGAGCACGGCCTGAACCTGCCCCCGTTCTCCCTTGATGGGCGTGGCCAGGATCAGTACCGGTTGATTGGTCACCCGGCTGATGATCACGTTGGAAAAGACCGTCCGGCCTGCCATGGCATCTTGGAAATACTTCCGGTCGCCCAGTTCCGCCGTGGTTCCGTCCGGATAGCGGGCCAAGCCGTTCGGAGAGATGATCCCCATGCCCAGATAATTCAATCGAGCAGTCTCATTCTCCAGGGCAGGTCGCTGCTGCATCCATTCCATGGATTGGACGACTCTCCTATTGGCAACTCCTTCCAGTGCCACCATGTGATAATCCAGTTGACTCCTGACAAGCTTGGCTCCATCCTCGGCCATCAGCGGGATGTTTTCCTCCACTTGACCGACCACGGCGCGGGAAGCGCGGTCGTAGGCAATGTATCCCAGCCCGCCACAGACCAGGACCAACAAGGCTAAAAAGCCGCCGAGCAATTTAATTCCAATTGGGATGTTCTTCATATTTCTCTCCTTCTCATCACATATTGTTTGCGTTGGTTAAATGCCCGAGAGCATGCCTTGCTCGCCCTTGCTCAACAGACTGTCCAGGTCCAACAGGATCAACAGCCGATCCGCCAGCTTCCCCACACCCCGGATATATTCCGATTCGATCCCGGAGATGATCGGCGGTGGCGGTTCCACGGTGTCGGCTGGAATGCGGAGCACTTCGGACACCGAGTCCACCACGAAACCGATGATGACGCCGTTGATCTCGATGACGATGATCCGGGTGTGCTTATCGTGCTCCTGGGCGGCCATGCCGAAACGCGTGCGCAGATCAATAATCGGAATGACCTTGCCCCGCAGGTTGATCACGCCCTCCACGAAATCCGGGGCCTTGGGCACCCGGGTGATGCCCATCATCCGGATGATCTCCTGAACCTTGAGGATCTCCACCCCGAACTCCTCCTCGCCGATGTGGAACGTGACCAGTTGCAGCAGATTGCTGTCCTTTTTCTGGTCCGATTCGTGTATTTGCATGACTTCCCCCCTTTGTTGTTGAAGAATTTGAGCTTAGAATCGAGAAGCAGGCTGTTCACGGCAAATCACTTCGCGGTTCCCCGCCAATCAACATTCGTAATTGCTCAAAAAGGCCGGGCAAACTCTGAAATTGCCTCTGCCCCTGGATTCCCGCCCGTGCGGAAATGACTGAAATGGCATGTTCTCCCAAGCTCGTCATGCCCGTGAAGGCGGGCATCCAGGTCATGCTTGCCACAAGTTTTTGAGAAGTTATACTGGTTTAGGCTGAAACGATTAAATTTTCCCTATGATGCCTTTGGGCCGCCCTTACAGGGCTATTTTTGTTTTACCATCATCAACCTACCATATACCGCCCCCTTGGGGCTTCAGACAAGCCCTGAAAGGGCGAAACATTGTAGCCCAGGGCAACGCCCTGGGTAGACGTCCCCCAACAATGACAAAGCCCTGAAGGGGCGGCCTAAAAGGGTGCAACTCTTGCCAAAAAATCGTAATGAAATGCCGCCTCGTCATTCATGACAACCACAGACCCCGGCCTGGCATACGCCAGGCCGGGGTCTGTCCTGCAGTCGGGCGCAACAACAAGGCCTCCCGGTTCCGGCTCAGCCTCGTTTCATTCGCTGCATCAGCTCTTGCAATTCCAATGCCTGCCTGGCCAGTTCGGAAATGGCCAGGGCCGACTGGTTCATGACCTCGCTGGTTTCCGAGGAGATCCGGTTGATGTCCTCCACTCCGCGGTTGAT
>SKYX01000350.1 GCA_007127655.1 Desulfonatronum sp. | reverse complement strand
TCTGGACGAATTTCATCCACATGCCTGCTCAGGTCGTATTGGAACCGTTGCTCGATGAATTCCTTGATATTGTCCTTCGACTTCCACGACCTAGCCAGGAAGATGGCCGCTGCCGTCGCCTGCCCGCCCTTGATCCCCTCGGGGTGATTGTGGGTGATCTCGGTGAACTCTTTGGCTTTTTCCAGAACCGTTTCCAGATCATCGTAGGCATAGCCCACCGGACTGATGCGCATGGCCGCGCCGTTGCCCCAACTGTTGTACGGTCCGGCATCAGGGTTGTTTGCCCAGAGATGAAAACTGCCGCCGTATCCGGCTCTGGGATACCAGTGATAGAAGCGCCTCAGATTCTCGTCGTAGGGAGTACCGGTCAGGATGCTGTCCGCCAGGGCCACGGTCAGGACGCTGTCGTCGGTGTAATGGGCATTCTGGGCAAAGAGAGGAAAATCCTTGGTCTTGATGTTGTTCCATTCGTACACCGATCCGATGATGTCCCCGGCGATTGCTCCGATCATGCTAATCTCCCTTTGGCTTTCAGGTGCTTGGAGAGTTTCCGACAGACCATGTCGATTTCATTCTGCCATTCTTCCTCGTCATGGTGGATGAGCGGGCCTCCCGCGGAATCAATATGTTCAGCGAGTAGTTCGTTGGTTGTCATGGGGAGTCCGTCTTCGGATATGGCTTTTTCCACCAGGAAACCTCCCAGGGCATGCAAGGCATTGGAATAGCGATTCCTGGTAGTTTTGGCCTTGCCGTCAAGATCCAAGGCTACCCAAAACTCCCGGAAGCATTCCACCAGTTCTTTGGATATCTTTTGTTCTCTTTCAGGATTTTCTCCGACCTTCCAATCGTTAATCCATGAATGATCAGGTTTGGTCATAATCAACTCGCATCTGTGGACTCGCTTCAGGATTCCCGCTTACCCGCAAATACGTCACCTCGAACGGCTTGCACTGCCTGTACTGTTGCAGCCTGTTGGCAAAGGCGAAGGTTTCGTTCATCTCGTAGCGTTGGAAGATGTCCAGGCCTCTGTCCAGGGATTGTTTAAATTTTAATAATACTACATCGAGTGCAATGAAACTATGTCGTCTTCGAAGCCTTTGTAGTCTACTATAATTCTTTTATTATATTCAGAGATATACTCAGCAGTCATTATTGGAAGTTGATAGGGGAAAAAAGCAGGGTTGTTGATCAGAAGACCAAGAGCGCATTTCTTGTCAGGCATGGTGAAAAGAGCGGATTCAATCATCAAGATCGCCAAATCAGCGTCTAATTTCCTTGGATTATTCGCCTTCTCATAGCATCCCATGGTCCCGGTATCATGCAATACTTTCCATGCGACAAAGGACCGAATGACATATTGGGCGTAGCGGCTGACGGTCTGCCGGTCGCCATAGTGTTCCTTGAGTCGCTTGACGATCTGGTTATGTGTGACCTGCTGCTGTAACGCCAAGAGGCGACCGGTTTGGCGGGCAACGGTGAACCAGAACGGGTAGGCTGCCGAAATCATGGACCAGTGAACAGCCGCGGCTTGCTTTGGGTGTTCCTGGATCATTTCCAGAGCCGCATCACGGAAAGGAAGGAGTTCCTTTGCCGGAGTCACCCAGATCGTCATCAGATTGCCGACGGCAAATTTTCGTGTCTGAGTGCTTCGGTGGCCAATTGTTCCGTTGCCTTTTTTGTCCGCAAGATATTCGTGCAGTTCCTGGCGGATGGTTGGCGCGTCCAGCCCGGCCAGCAATAGATTGGTTGTTTGCTGCATCCATTCGTAGCGGATGACTTGCTTGATGCCGATGGATTCCTGCCTTTTGGTGATCATCGGCTTTTTCTCTCAAATTTCACCAAAGGCACGATCACTTCCTCAATGGCATGTCCGCCATGGCCAACAATTGTTTCTCCGGGAAGTCCGAAAGCATCGCGGCCTCCGGCAATCAGCGGGAAATACTCGGCAGGCAGTCCCACCGGAGTCCATTCCCGGGCAAAGGGCCATGAGGCGGCGACCTGGGATCGGAGATCGGGTGAGGGGTAGACGCGCACTCTCTCCCCTCGGGTTTCAGCGATGACCCCTTCGGATGGACGCCCTTTTCCTGTGCATTCGATGTTCCCATGATCAGACGTCAACCAGACGGCGAATCCATTATCCAGCAACTGTCCGACCAGTGTGCAGAGATATCCTTTTTGGCACCATTGGTGGATTTGATTGTGCATGCCCGCCGCGCCCAGCTGCATCCCGTGCATGATCTTGTCGATTTTATCGACAACAAGTCCGATGATGCGTGTCTTTCCAGGATGCGCAACAGTCTCGATCAAACCGAAGACATCACCGTCGCCAAGTCCGCGTTGATAGGAAACATCCAGCCGGGAGACGCCATGGCCTTCCCAAAACTGTTTCCATTGTTTTTCGTCGTTGCTGGTGGAATGAATGGACAAGGGAAAATATATCGGCGGCTTGCTGGAAAAAATGGCTTGTCTGGAAACCGAGGTCAGTGTGGGTATCCAGGCAAAGGCTGCTGATTCCCGGATGAAAAGATTGGTGTCCTGCTTGTGCAAGAGCTGACGGACAGTCACCCACTGGTCCAGGGAAAGGCCATCCATGACGATCAAGGCAATCCGGCAATTCTTCGTATCTTCCATGTCCCGGACCAGACGTCGCGGCAAATGGTGGAGCATGGCCGGGGTGGAGGGCGGGAGATTGATCAGGCTTGCATAGTGGGTATCCAGCCAATCCGCGAAAAGCGCATTCAGCAGAGCGCCTGTTTCATTGTGGCGGGCTTGGTGTTCGGGGTGGTTGCCGCGATGGACCAGGCAAGAGAGTTCCGCCCATTTCAGGGCAAACGCGATCCAGTCGGCATGACGGGATGTTGGGGTGGGTAATTCTTTTTGGATGTGATCAAACAGTCGCGCTATGCGGAGTTCTTCATCATCCGAGCTGGCCGCGGCAATACCGCCGCGCATCCAGGAGTTGACGTCCAGATCAAGGTGATCAGCAGCAACGGGAGTGAGCCTGCCTTCCAGGAACAAATTGTCGATGTACACCTTGATGTCCTGGTGGTCGAACGGCAGGCAGTCCGGGCCGGGATATTTGAGACCTGAAGCTGGAACGTTTTCCCTGGCCGCATTGCCCTGGCCGAGGTTGGCAAGAAATACCGACCACCGTTCCTGAAGAAAGGAAAAAAAGGCTTCATCATCCGCAACGATTTCTTCCAGGGGCCAGGAACTGAGCGAATCATGGAACCTGAGGACGTGAATCAACCGTTGCCCCAGCATCGCTGGAAGGCGCATTTGCCCATAGTGCAGGCGCAGCAGAACCCGAAGCAGTTCGACATCGTTGGTAATCAGTTCCGCGGCTACCCCGTACACATGGCGCAGAATAAAATCCCTGGTCGCATTATCTCCCATGCGATCAGGATTGATCTTTTCCTGGGCTTCAAAAAGTGGGTCAAGCAGGCTCGTATCAAGTTGCTCGACAATCGGATAGCTGAGAACCGGAAACAACTCGCCAAGATTGAATGAGAGTTTTCTTCCAGATTGCAGCAGGTCGAATGGCAATGCTTCCAGTTGCCTATCCTGCAAGCGGAGAATGACCACCAGGTCGGTATGCTCGCCGCGATCCCACAGGGAACGGTAACGCGATTCGTAAGCAAATCGGAATTCCACCGGATCGGTGAACTCGATCAGCTCAAAGCCGCGGGTGCGCAGCTCCAGTGCAAGCAGCTCCTCGGTCAAAAGACCGTCAGGGTCGGCAACCAGGGTCAGCTTGCTGACCT
>SKYX01000253.1 GCA_007127655.1 Desulfonatronum sp. | reverse complement strand
TTCTTTCCATTCTCCCGGCGCGGACCATGTCGGCGCCTTTGGTCGGCGGTTGAAGGCCTTGCGCAGGCAGGCCGGGTTGACGCGCAAGGAGCTGTCCGCCAGGGCCGGGATGTCTCCCCATCACTTGAACAAGGTGGAACGCGGGGCCTCTGGTCCGTCTTTTGGGGCCATTCATGCCTTGGCCGCCGGTCTGGGTGTTGATCCGGTCGCTTTCTTCGCCGACACCGACAACCCTGGCCTCTCCGTTGCCGGCTCCGAGCCGCCTGCTTCCATCTCCCCCACATCCTGGCCCGAATTGGTTCCCCGGATTGCCCTGCTGGGCCTGGGCCAATACCCGGGCCGGGTGATCCTCTCCCCCTCCCTCTCCGTTTTGCTGGGGCTCGATGGCTTACGGCAAGTCCTTTCCCTGGACGTTTTTCTGGAACGCCACGTGGCCCAGGCGGATCGTATCGCCTTGAAGCTGGATTTGGAAAACCTGGCCGCCGGGGTTCCGGTCCTGGTCAGGGAAGTGCGGCTGCTCCTGGCCTCCGGTGCGCGGATTGTGGTCGTGTTGCAGAATGCCGGTTGGCTTTTGGAACAAATTGATTCGGGCGATGAAGGGCTGATCGAAAACCCGCTCAAAGATCAAGGCGTCTGGATGACCGTCGTGGATGTGACCCATTTGGATGCGGTGCTGCGCGACCATTCCGCCAGTCAGGTCGGACAGATATTCCAGCTTGAGGATCTGATCCGGGACCGGGAGCGGTGCAGCCATGCCCTGGAGCAGGAAAACCATGCCCGGAGGCAAGCCGAGCGGATGATGCTGGATGCGCAACGTCTGTTGCAGGGCGTGATGCATTCCTCCCAGGACGCCTTGATTATTCTGCTTCCGGACCTTTCCGTTGTGGACGGTAACAGTGAACTGCACCGGCTTTGCAACGGGAAATGCGATCCAGCGCACAACTGTCGCATGCAGCATCTTGTGGACGGAAAAACACTGCGGCGGATCAAAGAACTGGCCGCACAGTCCATGCGCACTGGATTCCTGGTCCATGGCGATGTGCGCATTGGCGATAAGGATATGGAACTCAGGCTGTTTCCCGTACTGGACGTCACGGACAAGCCCCAACGCCTCGTGCTCTGGATGCGGGATGCCTCGCGGACGAGTCAGCAGCGGGATGAACTGCGCAAGCAGCGCCTGCTTCTGGAAAAGGCTGAGCAGATGGCCCGGATGGGCAGTTGGGAGTGGGACATGGAGGCGGACGTATTCCGCATGTCCCCCAACTGGTTCGCGATCCACGGCAGCCAGCCCAGGGTGCTGACCGCCGCGGAACTCTTCCCCCTGGCTCATCCCGAGGATTTGCCGGCGATCCAGGACAGTCTTCAGAAAGTCCTGGACGGGGAGCCGGAATACCGGATCGAACACCGGATCATCCGCCAGGATACCGGAGATGTGCGGTGGGTTTCCTCGTTGGGCGAGGTGGTCCGCGACGAGACCGGTCGGCCCGTGAAACTGTATGGCGTTTGTCAGGATGTGACCGAGATCAAACACGGGTGGTTGGAGGGGCGGGTTTGAAATCCGCCCCTCCAGGCAACCATATGTCAACCAATTATGAACCATCCCGGCTTTAACCCCCAAAAAAAAGCCCACGGGTAATGCGTCCTGAAAGGAAGACGTGAGACGTTGTAAGACGTTGTAAAAGGACCAACGCCATGATCAAACATACAAAAACGTCCTCATTGAACACGAACCGGCTGGTCCTGACGCTAGCCTTCATCTGGGTCGCCGTGCTGACGGTGTCCCTGGCCTGGAACTGGCTTCACGGCGGCCATGCCGCGTTGGTTCTGGCGCATCTGCTGCTGGGCGCCCTGGGCCTGGCGGGCCTGAGGATCAGTGGGCAGTCGTTGCGACGGAGCGAAATACGGCTTCGGGAGAGCGAAGCGATGTTGAGCAGGTCGCAGCGCCTTGCCCAACTCGGCAGTTGGACGCTTGATTTGAACACCACCCACTTGATCTGGTCGGACGAAGTCTACCGCATATTCGGTTGCGAGCCCCAGGAGTTCGCAGCTACCTATGAAGCCTTTCTTGATTTCGTTCACCCTGACGATCGGGCGGCCGTGGACGAAGCCTATTCGGGATCGTTGCGGGAAGGAAGAGATAGTTACGAGATCGAACACCGGGTTGTTCGCAAAGATACAGGCGAGGTTCGCTATGTCCAAGAGCGGTGTGTTCACGAACGCGGTGTTACCGGAACCATCATTCGATCCATTGGCATGGTTCATGACATCACCGACCGCAAGCAGGCCGAGGAACGGTTCCGCACGTTGTCCGAAGCCGTGGAACAAAGTCCATCCAGCATCGTTCTCACCGACCTGGAAGGCACGATCGAGTACGTCAATCCGGCGTTCTCCAAAGTTACGGGGTACGCCTTTGATGAGGTGATCGGCCAGAACCCGAGGGTGTTGAAGTCTTCCGACAAAAGCCCCGAGGAGTACCGGAGAATGTGGGAGGCTCTCTCTTCGGGCAAGGAGTGGCGCGGCGAGTTCAAGAACATCCGGAAAAACGGCGAGGTCTTCTGGGAAGCCGCTTCCATCTCACCGATCATCGACGATCGGGGCCGGATCACCCACTACATCGCGGTCAAGGAAGACATTACGCAGCGCAAACGGGCTGAGCAGCAAACGGAAATCCGGCTCAGGCTGATCACCTATGCCTCAAGCCATTCCCTGACAGACCTGATGACCAGGGCCCTGGATGAAATCGAACGGTTCTTGAACAGTTCCATCAGCTTTCTGCATTTTGTCCAGCCGGACCAGAAAACCTTGTCCCTCCAGCAATGGTCCACGGCGACCAAGGAGCACTTCTGCAAGGTGCCGGGTCAGGACCTGCACTATGATATCGATCAGGCCGGGGTCTGGGTGGACTGCGTCCGGGAGCGCCGGGGGGTGATCCACAACGACTACGCCTCCCTACCGTACAAGAAAGGGCTGCCGGACGGTCATGCCGAAGTGGTCCGGGAGATGGTCGTTCCGGTCATGCGCCATGATGCCCTGGTGGCCATCATGGGCGTGGGCAACAGTCCCGTGGACTACACCCTGGAGGATCTGAACGTGTTGTCCTTCCTGGCCGACGTGACCTGGGAGGTCATCACCCATAAACGGGCTGAGGAGCGACTGTATCAGGTCGCCGAGCAGTTGGAGTTGAAGAACCAGGAACTGGACGCGGCCTTGGCCAAGGCCGAGGCCGCGACCCGAGCAAAGTCCGAATTTCTGGCCAACATGAGCCACGAAATTCGCACACCCATGAACGGCGTGATCGGGATGACCGGCCTCCTTTTGGACACGGAACTGACCGGCGAGCAGCACCGCTTCGCCCAAACCATCCACTCCAGCGGCGAAGCCCTGCTGAATCTGATCAACGACATCCTGGACTTTTCCAAGATCGAGGCCGGTCGCTTGAGCATGGAATTTCTGGACTTCAATCTGCAAAATCTGATGGACGACATGGTCGCCACCATGGCCCAGGGCGCACACGAGAAAGGCCTGGAATTCATCTCCTTCATCGACCCTGACGTTCCTCGTCTTTTGCGTGGCGATCCCGGACGATTGCGTCAGATTTTGACGAACCTGATTGGGAATGCAGTGAAGTTTACGGAGCGGGGGGAGGTCGTGGTAACGGTTGAGAGAGTGGAGGGGAATGCTGGAATGCTGGAATGCTGGAATGCTGGAATTGATGAGGTTCACTGTTCACGGGTTGGGGAGGTTCACGGTTCACGGTTCAGCGGTTCAACAGAA
>SKYX01000118.1 GCA_007127655.1 Desulfonatronum sp. | reverse complement strand
TGGAAGATCAACAGGGGGGATTCGTTCTCATCAAAATCCAAATCGCGATCCAAATCGAAATCGAAATCGGAATTGGTATTGGAAAATACTGTGCATCACCCCGTGATGACGTCATCTTCATGGATGAGGTTCGATGAGATTTCGATGAAGACGCCAATGCGCCGGGGAATGAGAAAATGAACGCGGGTGGAACCTTCCGGTTCCACCCGCGTTGTCGTGAGTCGTTGCCGAGGCCTTGTGGGCCGAAGAGGGGGAGCTAGCAGGAAGAACAAGTACCTGAGCAGCCTCCGCCACCTCCGCCGCCCAGGTTCACAGTCGAGCTGACGGCGAACCCATAGGGGGTCATGTCGACCTTGATGCCTTCGGCATTTTTAATCAGATCCTGATCGACGACAAAAGTGTAACCTTCGATCGCGTGCACGCTGTCGGAATCCCTCTGCTCATCCAGAGCAAGAGCAAGCTTTGGACCGCCTCAGCCGGGGGCCATGTACACGCGGATCGGTGAGCTGTCCTTGTCCTGAAAATAGCTGTCCAGCTGTTGCTTCGCGGACGGTGTCAATTCAAACATTGTAACCTCCAAGTGAAATAGTTCGTCAAGTCGAATATAATTAAATACGCGAACTCGTTTTGTCAAATTCCAGGCGTCGCGGTCGGGATCAGGAAGGTTGAAAAAGGCGCAGACGCAGAGCGTTGGTGACCACGGAAACCGAACTCATGGCCATGGCCGCGCCGGCGATCATCGGGCTGAGAGTCGGGCCGCCGAAGGCGTAGAGCAGGCCGGCGGCAATGGGGATGCCCATAACGTTGTAGGCAAAGGCCCAGAACAGGTTTTGCTTGATGTTCCGGACAACGGCCCGGCTGAGGGTCAGGGCCGTGGTCAGGCCGTGCAGATTGCCGCTCATCAGGACCATATCCCCGGATTCCATGGCCACGTCGATGCCCGTGCCCATGGCAATGCCCAGGTCGGCCTTGGCCAGGGCCGGGGCGTCGTTGATCCCATCGCCGACCATGGCCACCTTGATTCCTTGTTGCTGCAGTTCAGCCACGGTTTCAGCCTTGTTTTCCGGCAGGACCTCGGCCCGGACGTCGTCGATTCCGGCCTGGGCCGCCACGGCCTGGGCCGTGCGCAGGTTGTCGCCGGTAAGCATGATCACCCGCAGGCCCATGCTCTTCAGCTTGGCGACCACCTCTTTGGCTTCGGGCTTGATCCGGTCGGCCACGGCCAGAATTCCGGCCGCCGTGCCGTCCACGGCCATGAGCAGGGGCGTCTTGCCTTCGCCGGACAGCTTGTCACGCATTTCCCGAAGCTGCGCGGAGTCCCAGCCTTGCACCTGCTCAGCTTCCAGAAGCCGACTGTTGCCCAGAAGTACAAGGCGGCCCTCCACCCGGGCCCGGATGCCCTGCCCGGGAATGTAGGTAAAATCATCGGCTCGGGGCTCTTCCAGTCCGCGCTCCCGGGCCGACTGGACAATCGCCGCGGCCAGGGGGTGCTCGGAGCGGGCCTCGGCGCCGGCAGCCAGGCGCAGCAGCTCTTCATCCGACAGGGGTTGACCGGAAAGGGTGAGGATGTCGGTCACTGACGGGCGGCCTTCGGTGAGGGTGCCGGTCTTGTCCAGGACGACGGACTGCACGCCGCGGGCCATTTCCAGGGCTTCTCCGCCCTTGATCAGCACGCCGAGTTGCGCGCCGCGTCCGGTGCCGACCATGATCGCGGTGGGCGTGGCCAACCCCATGGCGCAAGGGCAGGCGATGACCAGCACCGCGATGAAGATCCGCAGGGCGAAGGTGAAGGGTTCCCCGGCCAGAAAATACCAGCCCAGGCCGGAAAGCACGGCCACGCAGATTACGATGGGCACGAAGTACAGGCTGAGGCGGTCCACCATGCTGGCGATGGGGGCCTTGGAACCCTGGGCCTCCTGGACCAGGCGGATGATCCTGGCCAGGACCGTGTCCCGGCCGACCCGCTCGGCGACCATGTAGATGGAGCCATGAGCGTTCAGGGTGCCGCCGATCAACGCATCGCCTTCCTTTTTGGACACGGGCAGGCTTTCCCCGGTGAGCATGGACTCGTCCACGCTGGTCTGGCCCTCGGTGAGCTTGCCATCCACGGGAATGCGCTCCCCGGGCTTGACCAGGAGCAGATCCTGGGGCTGGATCCGTTCCACGGGAATGCTTTCCCGCTGGCCGTCCCGGACTCGGGTGGCCGTGCTCGGGGTGAGGGCCATGAGCTGCCGGATGGCGTCCGAAGTGCGCACTTTGGAGCGGTTTTCCAGGTATTTGCCCAGCGTTACCAGGGCGATGATCACGGCCGCGGATTCGAAGTACAGGTCCATGGCCCTGGCCATGGGTTCGTGTCCCAGGGCGATTTCCAGAAGGTTCCAGGTGCTGTAGACCACCGCCGCGCCGGTGCCCACGGCGATCAGGGAATCCATATTTGGAGCCCGCTTCCAGAGGTTGGGAAAGCCGCGCAGGTAAAATTCCCGACCGGCCCAGACCACGGGCAGGGTGAGCAGAAACTGGGTCAGGGCAAAGGTCAGCGGGGAATGGTGCGGGCTGAGCAGTCCCGGCATGGGCAGGCCGACCATTTCACCCATGGAAATGACGAAGATCGGGACGGCGAAGGTCATGGCCAGGATCAGTTTGGAACGTAGGGTTGCCAGCCGCTTGAGCATTTCCCGGCGCTGTGCGTCCATCAACGATTCCCGTGGCCCTCCCTGCCCGGTGTCGTGACTGGTGTCTTGGGTGAAGGCCTCATACCCCGCGTCCCGGACGGCCTCCAGAATGGCCGGAAGATTGACCTTTTCGGGTTGGAAGCGTACCTGAGCCGTTTCAGATGCGAGATTGACCTCGGCTGAATCCACGCCTTCCAGCCCGGCAATGGCCTGCTCCACGCGGCGCACGCAGGCCGCGCAGGTCATGCCCCGAATGCCCAGCTCCACGTGACCGCCCGAGAGGTCGGTGGAGAGGTCGGCGGCCGTTTCGGTCTCGTCAAAGGCGCGCAGGTCGTATCCCGCATCCCGGACGGTCTGAAGCAGGCGGTCCTCGCGGTCCTTTGAACGCGAAGCGTCCGCCCACTCCACGGACATGGTCTCCGTGGCCAGGTTCACGGAAACGGATCGAACCCCTTCCAGGCCGGAGGCGGCGTTTTCCACGCGGCGCACGCAGGCCGCGCAGGTCATGCCTTGGACGACGTATTCGGATTTACGGCGGGCTTCGGGCTGTCTTGGGGGTCGGACTTCGACGTTGGGCTGAGGAGTGTTCATGGCGCTTCCGGGTTTGTTGGTGGCGAGAAGTCGGATTTCTTACGATACGTTTTTTCTCCGGAGTTGTGAACCGGCCTTTCAGGCCGATTGTTGATACAGCGGGCGCCATTTTTTGCAAAGGAGAAACCAGATGCGGATTGGAGTGCCGAGGGAGATCAAGGCGCAGGAGCGCCGCGTGGGCTTGTTTCCCTCCGGGGTCAAGGCCCTGGTGGAGCACGGGCACGAGGTGGTCGTGGAATCCGGGGCCGGGGAGGGTTGCGGGGCCCTGGACGACGTCTACGTCTCCCAAGGGGCGCGGATCGGGACCGCGGAAGAGGCCTGGAACCAGGAACTGGTGATCAAGGTCAAGGAACCGCTCAGCCAGGAATACACGTATCTGCGCGAAGACCTGACGCTGTTCACCTATCTGCACCTAGCCGCGGACAAGGCCCTGACCGACGCCCTGGTCCAGTCCGGATGCGTGGCCATTGCCTATGAAACCGTCCAGTTGCCGGATAAAAGCCTGCCGTTGCTGGCGCCCATGTCCGAAATCGCCG
>SKYX01000430.1 GCA_007127655.1 Desulfonatronum sp. | reverse complement strand
TTTATCGGCAGCAATACCGCGCTGGTGGCCCCGGTCAGGATCGGAACCGACGCCCTGGTGGGAGCTGGTTCGGTGATCACCAAGGACGTGCCGGATGGATCCGTGGCCGTGGCCCGCGGAAGGCAGCAGTGTCTCGCCAGGCGGGAATCAGAATAGCGTGCGTGAATACCGATGAACCATTTGGCTCAAATTCTTTGGGAAGATTCAGATTTTATCTAACATTTAGTAACTACTCAGCCCATCCTTGCGAAAGCGGACTGGATACCCGCCTTCGCGGATATGACTGATTCGGAGACGGCAAGGTAAATCAAGTCATTCCCGCGAAGGCGGGAATCCAGCTCGGAATAAGGCTCTACACCAGTTGTGCTGATTAGTTAGACATTTGAATTGACTACATGTGTCCCACCGCGAAGATTTGTAGATAAACGCCCTGCCGTAGGGCCGGGTTTGAAATCCGTCCCTACCTGCGAATGTGTCAACCAATTTATTCGGCAAAAGGAACCATCCCAATTTTTTCTTGATCATTCCAGGCTTTCCAGGATACGGTGAAACCCATGGACATACTCACTCAGTTCGAAGAGAAAATAGACCGTCTGTTGGAACGAATTCAAACCGTTGAAGATGAAAATCTTCGCCTCCGGGAAGAACTGGAAGCGGAAAAAAATCAGAAACAGGAAGTTTTGAGTCGGATCGACAACCTCTTGAAGAAAATTCAAGAAGCGGCTATCTAATTTGCTCATGCCCAGTCATACCATATCAGTCTTGGGGTTGGAATTGGCCTTCAAGGCAGATGCGGATCAAGCCCAGGTCGTTGCCGCCAGAAAGGAGATTGAAGAGCGGTTCACCGTGCTGAAAACACAGGGCAAGAATATGAGCAGGGAAAAACTCCTGGCGTTTTTAGCGCTGGGTCTAGCGGATGATTATCTCCTGACATGCAAAAAATTGGGGCATTTGGAGACAAAGCTGGAAAAATTGCTTCACCGGATGGAACAAGACGATACTGCCGGGAATAATATTGATACACAGTCGGAATAACTCAATCCCCTGGAAGGTTCGTGATCATCGAGTACTTTTTTGACCCAATATAGTCCCAACGGGAGCCGCTTCCAACCGGTCGGTGTGCAGACCCAGTCGCCTGGGGAGCCTAAAGTCCGGACAGTGGCACCCACCTTGCGTAGCAAGGTTCAAAGAAGCTCATGACACGGCCTTTCGGGGTTTTATCGATACACGAGCCTGTTGTTTCTTCGATATTGCTCCATTCAGCACCCCCCCTACGGGCTTGTCGACGTTCCCGTCCTTCCAGCCTCCCCCGAAACACCCGGTTTCGGCTTTTTGATCTCCCCCGATCCATATGACGCCATAATCGTGGCGACCTATGCATGCAGGCGACGTCGTCCCTTTCGATGGCGGGTGCAATAGCGTTTGTGCGGCCCATTGCTGGAATGGGCGAGATGAATTGGAAAAGGGGAGAATCCCATGTCGATAGAGAGCGTTTTCATATTGCTTTTCGGCCTGTTGGCCGGAGGTGCCCTGGCCTACGCAGCCCAGCGGCACATCGCCGGTACGAAGGTCAAGGAGGCTGAAGAGCTGGCGGGAAAAATTCTGGAGGAGGCCCGCAAAGAGGCTCAAGTCCAAAAGAAAGAGTTTCTGTTGCAAGCCCAGGATGAAATTTTTCGCCGCAAGAAAGAACAGGAGCAGGAGCATCGGGACCGGGAAAGCGAACTGAAAAAGCAGGAAACCCGGTTGCAGGAAAAGGAAGAACGCCTGGAGCAGAAGTTGGAAAAAGCTTCTCAGAAGGAAAGCGAGGTCCTTCACCTGGAAAAGAGTCTCATCCAGAGGGAGCGGGACTTCGCGGTCCAGGAGGAGCGCCTGGTGGAGATGACCCTGGCGCAGCAAAAGCGTCTGGAGGAAATATCCGGCCTGACCGTTGAGGAAGCCAAAAAACGACTGATTGATGAGATCGAGAGTCAGGCCCGGCACGAATCGGCCAAGACGTTACGCCAGATTGAGAGCGAAACCAGGGAGAATGCCGATCGCAAAGCCAAGGAAATCCTGGCCACGGCCATTCAGCGCTATGCCGGGGATTTCGTTGCCGAACAAACTGTTTCTTCCGTGGCGCTGCCCAGCGAGGACATGAAGGGTCGGATCATCGGCCGGGAGGGGCGCAACATCCGGGCTCTGGAAGCGGCAACCGGGGTCGATCTGATCATCGACGACACCCCGGAAACCGTGATTCTCTCCGCCTACAGCCCCTTGCGCCGCGAGGTGGCCAAGCAGTCCCTGGAACGGCTGATCAGCGACGGACGAATTCATCCGGCGCGCATCGAGGACATTGTCAAGAAGGTCGAGCAGGAAATGGACGTCAAGCTCCGGGAGTGGGGCGAACAGGCCACCTTTGACGTGGGCGTCCACGGCATCCATCCGGAGATTATCCGTTTGCTGGGCCAGTTGCGCTATCGGACCAGCTTTTCCCAGAACGTCCTGCAGCACTCCCTGGAAGTTGCCTTTGTCTGCGGAATCATGGCCGCGGAACTCGGCCTGGACGTGAAGAAGGCCAAGCGGGCAGGCCTGCTGCACGATATCGGCAAGGCCGTGGATCATGAAGTGGAAGGCCCGCATGCAACCATTGGCGCGGATCTGGCCAAGAAGTACGGAGAAGGCAAGGACATCGTTCACGCCATTGCCGCCCATCACGAGGAAATTCCGCCCAAGAGCGTGATGGCCGTGTTGGTCCAGGCCGCGGACGGCCTTTCCGGGGCCCGGCCCGGGGCGCGCAAGGAATTGTTGGAAAATTACGTTAAGCGTCTTGAGGATCTGGAAGGCATGGCCACGGGCATGGAGGGCGTGTCCAAGGCGTTCGCCATTCAGGCCGGGCGAGAGTTGCGGGTCGTTGTGGAGTCGGACTTGGTGGACGACGACAAGACATTTTTGCTGTGCAATGATCTGACCAAGAAAATCGAGCAGAATCTGACCTACCCCGGACAAATTCGGGTCACCGTGATCCGTGAGCGGCGGGCGGTGGGGTATGCCAAATAATGAAAGGCCATGACATGAGTTGCAAGGAAGAGTGCTCCAAGAGGGTGGTGACCAAGGCCGAGTTGGAGCAAATCCAGCGTGGTACGGTGGAGATCATCGACCTGGAGGAATTGAAGACCAAGGTCGGCCGGGGCAAGCCATTGCGCATCAAGGCAGGATTCGACCCCACGGCTCCGGATATCCACCTGGGCCACACGGTGCTGATCCAAAAGCTGAAGCATTTCCAGGAACAGGGCCATGACATCATTTTCCTGATCGGGGATTTCACGGGCATGATCGGCGACCCCTCGGGCAAATCCGAAACCCGCAAGACCTTGACTCGGGAGGCGGTCCTGGCCAACGCCGAGACCTACAAGCGCCAGGTGTTCAAGATTCTCGACCCGGACAAAACCACGGTGGCCTTCAATTCGCACTGGATGGACGCTTTCAGCTCCGCGGATTTCGTCCGCCTCTGTTCACACTATACCGTGGCCCGGATGCTGGAGCGGGAAGATTTTTCCAATCGCTATGCATCGGGCAAGCCCATCGCCATCCATGAATTTCTCTATCCCCTGGTCCAGGGCTACGATTCCGTGGCCCTGCGGGCGGACGTGGAACTGGGCGGCACGGATCAGAAGTTCAATCTGCTCATGGGGCGGACGTTGCAGCGCGACTATGGCCAGGAGCCCCAGGTGATTCTGACCGTGCCGATCCTGGAAGGTTTGGACGGCGTGCAGAAGATGAGCAAGTCGCTGGGTAATTACATCGGTATCGAGGAGCCGGCCGGAGACATGTTCGGCAAGGTGATGTCCGTCTCGGATCAGCTGATGTGGCGCTATTACGAACTGCTGTCCGACCGCTCCCTGGCCGAGGTGGCCAAATTGCGCGGAGACGTGGAGCAGGGCTTGCTGCATCCCAAACAGGCCAAGGTCGATCTGGCCCTGGAGTTGGTGACCCGCTTTCATGGCACGGATCAGGCCCGATCCGCTCAGGACGCCTTTGAGCGTGTTTTCGCGAAGAAAGAAAACCCCGAGGACATGGATGTTTTTCAGGCGAGTCACGGCCCGGAAAGCCGACTCCTGGCCCTCCTGGAAGCAGCGGGCCTGTGCCCCTCCCGAGCCGAGGCCAAACGCCTCTGCCGCCAGGGAGCCTGCACAGTGAACGGCGAGAAGGTCCTTGATCCCGAGCAGGTTCTGGGGCAGGGAGAGTACGTGCTCAAGGTCGGGAAGAAGCGGTTTTTGCGGGTTGTCGTGGGGTGAACATTTGTGGATTTTGAGATTGTTGGCGATATTGCTGAAATTGAGACCATTGCCAAAGGGTCAGGTGTCCGCATTCGTGGTTGGCTCGATAGGGAATTCGGTAAGGGACGTTGGCGAAAAATGAAAGGCTTGGCCTGGGTCCGGTTTCAAGGCGGTGCGGTAGTTCATGCTGAAGTGCATTGGTATGAGGCCAGTGGTATCGGACGGCGGAAATTCAAAATCAAGAGAGTATTGAAGTGAGTAACTACGTCCTTTGCATCGACAATTCTTCTCCGGAGTCTCTGATTGTGGGAAAGGTGTATCGTTGCTTGCCGGATGATACCGCTTCCCAGCATCGTTTCGTTCGGGTTGTGGATGAGACGTACGCTGAACCCGGCTCGGAAGACGGTTATCTGTATCCCTCGACGATGTTTATTTCCATTGACTTGCCCGAAGTGGTTCAACGCGCATACGCCGATGCCACGGGGCAACCGATGCCTTCTTGAATTCCGTTCAGCCCACCGTGAAACGGGCGTCTCGAGAAGCGAAGGAAACCGATGAACAACTTCTGGTATCGATTGCGGATGGTCTTGGCCATGGTCAAGATCGAACACTCGGTTTTCGCCCTGCCCTTCGCCTACTCCGGCGCGTTTCTGGCGGCCGGCGGCTGGCCGGGGTGGCGGGTGTTTCTGTTGCTGACCCTGGCCATGGTCATGGTTCGTTCCTTTGCCATGGCCATGAACCGTATTCTGGACCTGCGCTACGACCGCCTCAATCCCCGGACCCAATCCCGGCAACTGGTCACCGGCGAGCTGAGCGTCCGGTTCACGTCCTTTTTTGCCCTGGGTACGGCCCTGCTCTTCGTGCTGGCCTGCGCCGGGCTGAATACATTGTGCCTGCTCCTGTCCGGTCCGGCCCTGCTCTGGTCCGCTGCGTACAGTCTGACCAAACGCTTCACCTGGCTGTGCCATTTCTTTCTGGGCTCGGTCCTGGGGCTGGCACCCGTGGCTGGCTGGATCGCCGTTGACCCCCAGTTCACGCTCCCGGCTGTGCTCCTGTTGTGCGGCGTGCTGTTCTGGGTGGCCGGGTTTGATATTTTTTATGCGGCCCAGGACGTGGAGTTCGACCGATCCCACGGCCTGCATTCCGTTCCCGCCGCCTTCGGCCTGGACACGGCCTTTGCCCTGGCCGCGTTCAGCCACGCCCAGGCGGCCCTGTTTTTTCTCCTGGCCGGTCTTGCCGCAGCCCTGGGGTGGGTGTACCTGCTGGCCTGGGCCGTTGTCGCCGCGGTCCTGTTCTGGGAACATCGCCTTGTTTCTCCCAAGGATATCAGCCGGCTGAACATGTCTTTTTTTACATTGAATGATGTTGTGGCCGCGGTATTGTTTTTCGGAGTATTGCTGGATCTTGCGTTTTGAGATGATCTGCTGGTGCGGATTTATGAATATGTTTCAATTATCGGATGAAAAGGAGCTACCATGAAACTGAATGCTGGGGATTGCACGTTGTACAGTGGCGGGGCTACGGGCGCGGAGGCGGAATTTGGCGCCCTGGCCGAGCGATTTGGTGTCGCGGAGGTGAACTTTACCTTTGAAGGCCACCAGATCACCCGGGCCCGGGGCATGCGGGTCCTGACCCAGGAGGAACTGCGTCGCGGGGACGTCAGCATGACCTATGTCTCCCGCCTACTGAACAGAACCTACTCCAACGCGCCGATCATGCGCAAAGTCCTGCAGACCATCTGGTACCAGGTCAACAGCGGTATGGAAATCTACGTCATCGGTACCATTCAGGAGGACGGCACGGTCAAGGGCGGTACTGGCTGGGGCTCCGAGTTCGCCAAGATCTGCAACAAGCCGCTGTTTGTTTTCGATCAGGCGAAGAATAGCTGGTTCCGCTGGGAACAAGCCGCCTGGAATCCCCAGGACACCCCGACCATCGCGAATATCCACTTTACCGGCACGGGAACACGTTTCCTGGAAGAGAGTGGGAAGAAAGCCGTGGCGGAGCTGTTTGAACGCTCGTTTGGGTGATCTTTTCAAGCCATATTTAATACTATGGAGCCTTCTGACCGTGATTACTGAACATATTATCGTCAGCACGGATGACTCAGGAAAGATCCGCAATCATGCGTTCCCACCAAACAAGACTTTGAGACTATCTCTATTAGTTCTGGGGGACGCCTGCCTTCAAGATCGAATTGCCCCTCGAAGAAAACCGCATCCTGATATTGCCGGTAAAGTCCGAATTTTTGGGGACATTAAAAATTCAGTTCCTGACTCGGACTGGGATTTATCACCGTGATCGTTCTTGATACGCATATCTGGCTGTGGTGGGTGAATGACGAACATCAAGCGCTTTCGGAGTATCGTCGGGAGTTGCTTGGTTACGCTGACGTTGTGGCAGTTTCCGCCATGAGCTGTTTTGAAGTGTCTTGGTTGGAGCGGCATGGGCGAATCGAGCTGCCTTTGCCGCGAGAAGTTTGGTTTGAGAAGGCCTTGCAGGGCTCAGGGATCACTTTAATCCCCGTTACCCTGCCAATCGCTTCACTGGCAGTTGATATCCCAGAGCACCATAAGGATCCGCAAGACCGAATGATTATCGCTACCAGCATTGTCTATGACGCGCTTCTCATGTCTGATGATCGTCGTTTTCCCCTGTACGATGAACTTGTGAATCGCCTAGTCTGACATGATTAAACCATAAATCATCAACAAGGCCCCTCGCGGGCCTTTTTTCATTCTTTTATGATCGAATCCGTCATCCATATTGAAGGCGCTCGGCAGCACAACCTGAAGAACCTGTCCCTGGACATACCCCGTGACAAGCTGGTGGTTGTTTGTGGGCCGTCCGGTTCGGGGAAGTCCACCCTGGCGTTCGACATCATCTATGCCGAAGGGCAGCGCCGGTACGTGGAGTCCCTTTCGGCCTACGCCCGACAGTTCCTCCCGCAATTGGACAAGCCCCAGGTGGACAAGATCGAGGGGTTGTCGCCGGCCATTTCCCTGGAGCAACAGACCTTGACCCGTAACCCCCGGTCCACCGTGGGCACGGTGACCGAGGTTTACGATTATTTGCGGGTATTCTACGCCCGGTTGGGCCGGATGAGCTGTCCAAAGTGCGGCCGGGCCATCGAGGCGCGCAGCCAGGATGAAATTATCCAGGCCGTCCTGGGGCTTCCGGTAAAGACAAAATTCCTTCTTTTGGCTCCCCTGGTGGAAAACCAGAAAGGAACGCAGCAGGACCTGATGCGCAAGCTGAAGGCCCAAGGACTTGCGCGGGTCCGGGTGGACGGGACGGTAATGCCTTTGGAACCGCTTCCGGAGATTACCAAAAATCAGCGCCACACCCTGGAACTGGTGGTGGATCGTCTGGTGGCAGGGCCTGATATCCGTCATCGCCTCGCGGACTCCCTGGAGCTGGCCCTGAAGTATGGCAAGGGACGGATTTCCATCCAAATAGTGGACGGTGAGGAGCAGGTCTTCAGTACCACTTCGGTCTGCACCCAGTGCGAGATCAGTCTCCCGCCTCTCTCGCCGCAGCTTTTTTCATTCAACAGCCCCCAAGGCGCCTGCCAGACCTGCTCGGGCATCGGCAGCGTGGAGTACTTTGAGCCGGATTTGCTGGCCCCGAACAAGGGCCTGAGTCTGCGTCAAGGCGGGATCATTCCCTGGCGCAAGGCAACGGCCTTGGCCAGATACGCCGAAGGATTGCAGCGGCTGGGCCAGGTGCATGGCTTTACCCTGGATACGCCTCTGGCCGAGTATTCCCCGCAAGCCTGGGAAGCCCTGTTCCAGGGGGATCCCGGCGTGTCCTGGGAAGGGGTGGTTCCGCTTCTGGACCGGGGGCATCAGGTTTTGGGGCCGGTTTGGCGGGATGAGCTCTCCCGGTTTCGTCAGAACCGACCTTGTCCTGCTTGCAAAGGGGCGCGTCTGAAGCCGGAGGCTTTGGCCGTCCGGGTCGGGGAACGGAATATTAACGAGTTTTGCACCCTGCCCGTGGTCCGAGCCGTGAATTGGCTACGCGCCCAACGGTTTGCCGGACAGCAGGAGTTGATCGCGGGACCGCTGCTCAAGGAACTTGTCCATCGGCTGGATTTCCTGGTCCGGGTGGGGCTGGATTACCTGAGCCTGGCCCGGGCCATGTCCACGCTGTCTGGGGGAGAGGCACAGCGTATTCGGCTGGCCGGGCAACTCGGCTCCGGCCTGGTGGGCGTGACCTATGTCCTGGACGAGCCGAGCATCGGGCTGCATCCTCGGGATAATGCCCGACTGCTGGCGTCGTTGCGGGATTTGCAGGAGCGGGGCAACACGGTGCTGGTGGTGGAGCACGACGAGGCCACGATCCGCGCCGCGGACCACGTCCTGGAGCTGGGACCCGGATCCGGAGCCCTGGGAGGCGAATTGGTCTTCCACGGCACGGTGGACGGGCTGCTGCGCCACGAGGATTCCCTGACCGGAAAGTATTTACGCGGGGACCTGGTCATCGCCGGACCTGAGAAACGCCGAAAGGGTGAGCACGCCTTGACCCTGCACGGGGTGCGCACGAACAATCTGCACGACCTGGACTGCGCCATCCCTTTGGCCGCACTGGTCTGCGTGACCGGAGTCTCCGGATCGGGCAAAAGTTCACTGGCGGTGGACTCTCTGTACAAGCACATCGCCTTGGCCAGAGGGATCAAGGTGGACTCGCCGGGCAAAATCTCCGGCATTGAGGGCCTGGAGAGGGTGGAAAAGATCATCGCCATCGATCAGACCCCCATCGGCCGGACGCCCCGTTCCAACCCGGCCACGTACACCAAGGTCTTCGACGAGATCCGCAAAATTTTCTCCACCACGGTGGAAGCCCGCAAACGCGGCTATACTCCCGGGCGGTTCAGCTTCAACGTGCCCGGAGGCCGTTGCGAAGCCTGCCAAGGTGATGGCCAGATCCGGGTGGAAATGCACTTTCTGCCGGACGTGTTCGTTACCTGCGAGGTCTGCGGCGGGCAGCGCTACAACCGCGAGACCCTGGCCATCGAATACAAGGGGCTGAATATCGCCCAGGTTTTGGACCTGACTGTGGCCGAAGCCCGTCGCTTTTTTACCAATTATACGGCCCTGGAGCGCCGTTTGGAGGTGCTCCAGGAGGTCGGACTGGAGTATTTGCGTCTGGGCCAGCCGGCAACGACCCTGTCCGGTGGGGAGGCCCAGCGGATCAAGATTTCCCGTGAACTTGGCAAGCGCAGCCTTCCCGGAGCCATGTACATCCTGGACGAACCCACCACCGGCCTGCACATGCACGAAACCGGCAAGCTGATTCACGTGCTGCAACGCTTGGTGGACAAGGGCGCGTCCGTGGTGGTCATCGAGCACAATCTGGACGTGATCTGGGCCGCGGACCATGTCATCGATCTGGGCCCCGGAGGCGGGGACGCCGGAGGCCGCATCGTGGCCAGCGGCACGCCCGAGCAGATCCGGGACGACCCGAATTCAGCGACTGGACAGTTTTTGCGGGAGATGCGATAAATATTAACAATTGATGGGCCTTACTGGAGAAAATCGTAACTGCTCAATCACCCTGGGCAGGCAGACGCCGGATGCGCTTCGCTTATCCGGCCTCCACAAACCCGTTGCTGCCGTTGTTGCGGGATTCTTGGTAGGCCGGATAAGGCGATAGCCGCATCCGGCACAACGGCTGCACAGTGGAGTAAGCCCGGACTTTTTGAGCAGATACAGAAAATCTTTATTGACACCCGGGCTGTGTTATCTCTTTGGCTCAATATGCGTTTCGGACTGTTTTCTTGCTCAGGGTATCCCAACGGGATTCCGTACCATAGCCCAGGGTTGCGGCAGCCCTTGACGCTCCCCTGGGACCAAGGCCATTTTCCCTTCTTCTACCCCAAAGGGGTTGCGTACGTATGGCCGTATCGGAAAAACGGCCGGAAACATGCGCTACGGCGTTTTACGCAACCCCTTTGGGGTTGATTGGATTTCTTACAATTATCCCAGGGTAGCCCAGCCTGGCTGGCCAACCCTGGGCTACAGTACGAAGCCCCGTTGGGGCATGAACCGGACTCATACTGCAATTTGGCAGATCACCCGTCCGAAACGCATAAAGAGCCAACATCTTTAACAAAGCCAAAAACGCTCTATGTAGGATAAAAAAAATCGTGTTTATCTTTTATTGAAAAGGATCTCAGTTTATGATGTTGACCAAGGCTGGAGAGTACGCTGTCCGCTGCATGCTTTATCTGGCCACTGCGGACATGGAGGAGGTTGTTGCCCGGAGAGATATTTCCGAGGCCATGGATATTCCTGGCCCGTTTCTGGCCAAGATCGCCCAGGAATTGGCTCGGGCAGGGTTGATTCAGATTGTACAGGGGGCCCGCGGTGGTTACAGGCTGCTCAAGGCACCGGAGGATGTGACGCTTTTGGACGTTGTCGAGGCCGTGGAGGGGGAGATTTTCTTGAACGAATGCATCTTCCGCCCGGAGGGCTGTGGGCGAAGCGGCTTTTGCGGTGTCCACCAGGTCTGGCAAAAGGCCAGGGAAGGACTGCGGGAGACCTTGAGTGTTCCGCTATCCGAATTGAAGGACGTTGCTGACCATTCTTGTCGAGCATGACGGCGGAGACAGGATGATGGTCTGGATTTTTCAACAATTGCTGCTGCCTTTCAGCCGAGACCCGGCCTACTGCGTATTTCGGTGAAATTGACCACGCATTCCGGTGCCGAGTAGGGGCGGTTCGCGAACCGCCCCTACGGAAGACCGTGCATCCGAATGGGGTTGCCCAAGGTGCCTATCGGCCGTCAACTGCCAACCTGTTCTGAACCATCCCGCAGGTAGAGAGGTTAATTCCGGTCGATTGGATACGTTTTGACCAGAACGTCCGTGCCATCAGAGTCCGTGACCACGAATTGAACCCGGGTCACGTCTTCCAGGTTCAAGTCCGGAGGTAAGTGCAGACGCGTGGAAACGGGGCGGAAGTTGCGGATGGTGAACCGTGGGGTTTCCTCGTTGCCCAGGGCCGGAACGGTGCGGTCGTCCTTGCTGATGAAAAAGACGGAAATCAGCCCGGAAATGAGTTCCTCGGAGATGTTGCGAATCTCGAAGTCCGCTCGGAGGTTTCCCGGTCTGAGGGTCAGCCGCATGTTGTCCAGAGCGGCCTTTTGGAGGCTCAGGTCTTCTCGCACGCTCGGGCCTTCAGCCGGGGTTTCGTCACCAACCTGATCGGCCTGTTCAATGATGGAGGGGTCGGAAGCCGCTGTGGCCAGAGGGGCAGGCTCTATCGGCGGGGTAGTGCTCGGTGCTGGACCTTGCAGCTGCGGCGTCGAAGGCTGCCATACGGGCTGGGCTTGGGCGTCGACCTGGGGCTGGGGAGAAGGGGTTTCCAGTGAGGAGGAGGGAGAGTCCGAGACGATATGCTCCGTCGATCGAGTCTGCAGCAATGCCGCGCCTCCTCCGACCAGTCCGATCAGCACAAGGGCGACCAAGCCGACTCCCCAAGCGGGAAACGATCCTCGGGTGACCGGCAAGCTTTGGCTTGGAGACCACATGGCATTGCCGCTGATGAACCGCACGTCCCGAAGGGCAGAGTCGATCACGGCCGGATCAAGCTCCAGAAAGCGGGCGTAGTTTTTTACGAACCCTTTAATATAGACCGGGGTCGGCAAAGCATCTTCATTGCCTTCCTCAATGGCCTCCAAGGCCGAGGTGCTGACTCTGATAACCTTGGCCACGGCCGGGAGTTCCACGCCCTGACGCAAGCGCTCCTCTTTGAGAAGCTTTCCGATTTCCAACAAGTTCATGCATGTCCTCCAGACAGATTTCTTTCAAAACGTCGTCAATCTCTTAACTCTACAATCTTTCAGGCTAGTAATAAACCGTCACGTGGCGTCTGTGTCGCCTGAGGCGATGACTGACGGGAATTCAGTCAAGTGCGGTTTCAAGGCCTGGCCCAGCCAGGCGATGGTTCGCCCGAGATACTCCATGTTTTGCAATCCCTCCGCGTCCTGGAGGACATCTCCTTTATTCAAGCCGAAACCCAGGTTCCAGTAAGACGAGCCCGGGACGATCATGGACGACATCAAGAACATGTGGTTGATGGTGTCGAAGACGTGCGTCCCTCCGCCTCTGCGGACCGCGACAACAGCGGCCCCGATCTTGCCTCGCAACGCGCCGCCGTTGGCTACGCTGACCAGGCCGAGGCGATCCAGAAGAGCCTTCATTTCGGCGCTGACGTCGGTGAAGTAGGTCGGAGATCCGAAAATTAACGCATCCGCGGTCCAGGCCTCGGCCAGAACGTCGTTACAGTCGTCCTTGGTCACCGCGCAGCGCAGATCCTTATTCTCGAAACACTTGTAGCAGGCGATACAACCGCCGACTTTTCCTCCTCCAACCTGGAGCAGACGCGTCTCCCAACCGGCATGCTCAAGCGGGGTCAGGACATTACGCAAAAGGATCTCCGTGTTTCCACCTTTCCTGGGACTTCCATTTACGGCTAAAGCTTTCATCTGTTCATTCTCCTTTGTGTCTGTTTTGCCGTGCCCAGACAGCGAAAGCCGGGAACGCGCGATTTGAAAAGATAGCCTTTTTCCAATTGGGTGACCAGCAGTCCGGTTTCGGTTGATCTCGCGATGCATTTATTGTTTATTTTCAATTGATTCAGGGTGTTGTTGAAGATTTCGTTGTGTCTGGAAGCAATGAGCCCGATGATTGTCTGATGGTTGTCGCTGTAAGGGCAAGCGACGAGACATATCCAGGACTCGGTTCGTTCAGGAAGGATTTACATTGCTTTGGACGTTGGCTAAGGCCATGAAATGTACTGAAAGGCAAGGGGCCCGAACCAGGAAGGAGCTCCTCAGCCACCAGTGTTGACTGGTATGGTAAACCGTTTAGCTTTCAGGAGGACGACAATGACTCGAAGTCTCAACTGTGTTTTTGCCGGCAAGTCCGCAGGTGCAATTCCAGGCGGTGAATTCAAGGAATGGATTGTGAATGAAGCTAAAAATCTTGCCATCACCGGCTGGGTCCGCAGCCTGCATGATGATCGCCTTGAAGTCCTGGCCCAGGGTACTGAAGAGAACCTGGAGGAATTCCGTGTCCATCTTCTTCAGGGCCCGCCCTTCAGCAAGGTGGAGAACCTGGAATGCAAGTGGATCGAATATGAAAAGGCATTTTCTTCCTTTGAGCTTCGACAGTAGGTTTTCAAGGATAATGGCCCCGTTGGTTTGATGTCGCCGGGGATAATGCGGAAAGCCGGCTCCATGGAGCCGGCTTTCACTTTTTGAAGAGCCTTTGAAGAGCCGATGTTGTTGTTTGAATTCATTGGTGAAAAAATATTTTTTAAAAATTTGAAAATTTTTTGTTGACAGTTCGGGGGAGTTCTCTTAGATACTGTCCTTTCGCGGCGAGCACTTCCGGCTGATGAATGCGGGTCGGA
>SKYX01000023.1 GCA_007127655.1 Desulfonatronum sp. | reverse complement strand
GCATTCCCCTGGAGGAAGAGTTTCATCTCCCTGAAACCCACGTACCCGCCGCATGGCGCTACCATCAGGTGGTCAAGCTCGGCGACGGCATCGCCATATTTCATCGCGACATCACCGAGCGTAAAAAGATGGAGGCGGAATCGCAGCGCCAGACGGCCTTGCTCACCTCGTTGCTGGACTCCATCCCTGACATCATTTTCATCAAGGATATCCAAGGAGTATATCTTGGATGCAACACCGAATTTTCCCGGCATGTTGGAAAGCGCAAAAGGGATATCATCGGGGGAACCGATTATGACTTGTATACCAAAGAAGATGCAGGTTTCTTCAGGATCAACGACAAACTCATGATGGAACAGGGATCGCCACGGCGCAATGAGGAATGGATATCCTATCCTGACGGCCGCAGGATTTTGCTCGATACTTTGAAAACGCCTTGTCGAGACGCGGGTGGGGATGTGATTGGGAGCATTGGAATATGCAGGGATATTACCGACCGTAAACAAACTGAAGCAGCCCTGCTCCAGGCCAAAGAGCAGGCCGAGGCCGCCAACATCGCCAAGTCCGAATTTCTCTCCAATATGAGCCATGAACTGCGCACGCCGTTCAACGGGATTATGGGCATGATGCAGCTCTTGCAGACCACGCCTTTGAGCCGGGAGCAGCAGGAATACGTCACCCTGGCAATCAAATCCTCGGAACGCTTCACCCGCCTGCTTTCGGACATCCTGGAACTCTCGAGCATCCAGGCGGGCAGGATGGTCATTTTTCCGGCGCGGTTCGACCTGGGAGAAGCGCTGGAGTCCATATCCGGCCTGTTCACGGCAACCGCCCGGGAAAAGGGGGTCGCCCTGGAATGCTCCATGGCCCCTGACGTGCCCGCGCATGTCGTTGGCGATGCGGTTCGGGTCAAGCTGGTCCTGTTCAACCTGGTGAGCAACGCCCTGAAGTTCACGGAAAAGGGGACCGTCCAGGTCCAGCTGAGCGCTCTTTCCGCGGCCAAAGGCGGAGACGCACGGATCATGTTCTCCATTTCCGATACCGGCATCGGCATTTCTGACCACAAGTTCAAGGATTTGTTCCAGCCGTTCACCCAGGTGGACGGCTCCTACACCCGGCCTTATCAGGGCGCGGGACTGGGCCTGGTCATTGTCCGCAGGCTGGTGGCGCTGATGGATGGAAACATCAATGTGGAAAGCGTGCCTGGCCAGGGAACCACCGTGCACGTGATCATGCCCTTTGCCCTGCCGGAAGGGGAGATTTCCAAACCGGCCCGAGCCCCTGCACCGGGAGAGGCCAAGAAAAATCTGAACATCCTCCTGGCCGAGGACGACCCCCTGAACCAGTTGTTCATGCAGTCGATCCTGGAAAAACTCGGGCATGCCGTAACCCTGGCCAAGAATGGCCAAGAAGCCGTGGATTTCTGGAAACACAACGAGTTCGACTGCATCCTCATGGACATTCAGATGCCGGTGATGACCGGCGATGAGGCGACGCGGCGCATCCGCGCAGCCGAGGTTCACGGTTCACGTGGAAAGGTTCACGGTTCACGTGGAAAGGTTCACGGTTCACGGTTCAACGGTTCAACGGTTGTGGAAGGCGCGGATGACGGTTTTGATGTAGGGGCGACCCGCGGTCGCCCATCTGCGTGTTCGCCAAACGCAACCCATTCCGACAACACCACGGCCCCAACCGTGAACCGTGAACCCTTGAACCGTGAACCCTCCAAAACCTTGAACCGTGAACCGCTGAACCGTGAACCCAACGATCGTGAACCGCTGAACCGTGAACCGTTGAACCGTGAACCCCGCATCCCCATCATCGCCGTAACCGCCCACACCCAGCCCGGTGACAGGGAACGATTTCTGGCTGATGGCATGGACGACTACCTGGGCAAGCCGGTGAGTGTGGATGGTTTGGAGAGGGTGCTGAACAAGTTCATGCGGGGCATACCGTGAAAACCAGGTAAGCCCCGGTGCATGTCACTGTCATAATTGCAGATGCACAACAGAACGCAAACAGACGTTGCGCCTGACTGCTTGTTTGAGGCCCATGAGCCCATTTTTGACCGGAAAAAAATATCTGGGGAATGAATCCCCATGACGGGACCTTGGTCAAAAAAACTTGGGACCATGGTACCAACAGGCCGCGCTGGAGATGGCCAGACTTTCGCAAAACAGGGAATTTGAACACATGAAACGCCTCTATCGGGTGGCTACAGAAAACGAAAATAATCGTACACTACCGGGTTGTGTGTCAGGGTGAAGTCTTAGCTTACGATTTTTTTCCGTTTTCTGAAGCTGCCTGGCAAGGGGCACAGGGACTACGTGGTCAGGGATGGCGAGGAGTTCGGTTATGATCCGCGTGTGTATTGGTGTTCTGGTGGCGATCTGCTGCTGGTTGGCGATGCCTGGGACGGCTCTTGCCGCCACGCAGCACAAGCAGGTTTTGATGATCACCTCCTATCACCATGGGGATGCCTGGAACGACGGCATTGTCCAGGGCGTACGGGACGTGCTGGAAGGCATGGCGCATGTGAACCTGACCATCGAGCATCTGGATATGCGCCGCAACGCCGGAGAGGAGTATCAACAGTGGGTGAGCAGCTTTCTCGGGCATAAGTATCGGAGAATACCCCAGGATCTGCTCATCGTCTCGGATGACGAGGCCCTGAATTTTCTCTTTCGGGTCCGCGACGAATTGTTCCCCCGCGTACCCGTGGTCTTTACCGGGATCAACAACTTCACTCCGGAGCGCATTGCCGGGCAGACCAACATTACCGGAGTCAATGAGGAAATCAACATCGCCCGGAACCTGGAGCTGGGGCTGCGGCTGTTTCCCAGGACCAGCCATGTCTTTGCCGTTGTGGACGAGCATTCAGCCGTGGGCAGGGCCAATCTGGGCCAGTACCGGGCTGTGGCGGAGCAGTTCGCCTCCCGTGTGGAGATGGGGGAACTGCTGGACCTGACGGGCCGGGACTCCCCGGAGCTGCTGCGGGCATTACCCCGGGACAGCCTTGTCCTGCGGTTGAACAACCTTCTGGATGGTCGGGGCGGCTATCTTTCCGTTTCCGAAAGCATGAACATTATCGCTCAGGAATCACCGGGTCCAGTGCTGACCTTCTGGGATTTCGACATGGGCCTGGGCCCTCTGGGCGGGTTTCTGGTCAGCGCACGGGAACAGGGCCGCTCTGCCGGTGAGTTGGCGGCCCGGATTCTTTCAGGCCAACATCCGGACCACCTTCCGGTGGTCATGGACAGTCCCAACGTGCCCCTGTTCGACTACCAGCAGATGCAGCGCTTTGGCGTGAAGACCGCGGACCTGCCCGCCGAAGCCGTGGTGATCAACCTGCCCGAGACCTTCTATGCCCGCCATAAAGCGTTGATCTGGCCCGTCACGGCGGTGATCGCCTTCATGGGCGTGTGCATCGCCGCGCTTGTGACCGTGCTGATGGTGCGCAGAAAGGGCGAGGTGGCGCTGCTGGAAAGCGAGGAAATGCAGCGCAAGCTCCTGCAGGCCGTCCCGGACCTGATCATCAGGACCGACATGGAGGGCACGATTACCTTTGTCAACGAAATGGCCTTTCCCGGCATGGAGCATCTTCCCGAAGAGAGCATTTGCGGCAGAAACATCTTTTCTTTCCTCGCTGAACACGACCTGCCGCGGGCCATGGAAATGGCCCAACAACGGCTCGAGAATAGCATCGGGCCACGGCAATATCAGCTCCTGTTCGACGACATCCTTGTTGACGTGGAGGTCAACGCAGCCGTGATTCGCGACAATCAGTCCAGCCCCGTGGGGATGGTGTACGTGATCCGGGAT
>SKYX01000004.1 GCA_007127655.1 Desulfonatronum sp. | reverse complement strand
GCCCTGCTCTACGGCATGAAACCCTGGTACGGAAACCGCAAGAACGAAGGCTGAGCCATGCACTGGATGATTGAGTTTCTTCTTTTCGTGATCCTGATTGTTGCCGCGCTCGTGGGCCTGACGGTCCGCAACCTCCTGGCCGCAGCGGTCATCTTGACCATCTTCAGCTTTCTCACCGCGGCGATCATGGTCTCCCTGGGGGCCATCGACGTGGCCTTCACCGAGGCCGTGGTCGGCGCGGGCGCCGTGGGTGTGTTCAGCATTGTCGCCATCCTCATGACATCAAGGAAGAGTAGAGATTGAAAACACTTCAATATTTCCTCCTTCTGGCCTTTCTGGGCGTTTTAATCGTCGCGGTTACAAACCTGCCGCCCCGGGGCGACGTCACGTCTCCGGTGCACCAGCACGTCAACCCCGCAGGCACTCCGGTGGCTGGAACCTACTTCATTCAGCACGCCTACAAAGACACCAAAACTCCGAACATGGTCACGGTCATCCTGGCTGACTACCGGGCATTTGATACCTTGGGCGAGGTCATCGTTGTCTTTGCCGGGGGCATTGCCTGTTTCTTCATTCTGAACGTCGGGAGAAGAAAGCCATGAGCACCAGTAATAAGGAGTTGTGCAGCAAGGAAACTGCAATGATGGCGCCCACGGAGAGCCCCATCATTCATCTGGCCAGCCGCGGTATTTCTCCTGTCATTTTGTTGATCGGCCTGTACGTTTTTTTTCACGGCCACTACAGTCCAGGCGGAGGATTTCAAGGCGGCGTGCTTCTGGCCGCGGCGATCTTGCTGCTACGTTTAAGCCTGGGCACCTCCCTGTCCCAACCCATCATGCCCTCATGGATCACCCTGCGGCTCAGCGCCCTCGGGGCGTTGATCTTCGCCGGAATCGGGCTGGTGTCCATTCTCTTTGGCGGCAACTACCTGGACTATCACTATCTGCCCATACCATGGCTTGATCCGGCCTACCTCCGCTACTACGGCATCCTGCTTGTTGAGGTGGGCGTAACCATAACCGTCATGACAACGCTGGTCGCCATTTACGACGATCTGCTGGGATGTTGAGCATGCTCGAATTCATCCAAGGCTATTACGCCTACATCTTTCTGGCCACGGCATTCACCATCGGCCTCTACGGAATGATGGTCAAACAGAACCTGATGAAAAAAGTCCTGGGAATGTCCATTGTCGCGGCCACGACAATCATGTTCTGGATCGTGGGTGCCTACAAGGAAGGAGCAGGTGTTACAGTTCTGGACCCGCGCTACGGCGTAGAGAACCCGGAGATGTACCTCAACCCGCTACCGCACACCCTGATGCTCACCGCCATCGTCGTGGCCGTGGTCACCCTTGGCGTGGCTCTGGCTTTGCTCATCGGCATCTACCGGGAGTACAAGACCCTTGACGAACCGACTCTCCTGGAGCGGATGAAATGATCAGCTCCCAATCTCCCATCCTCATCCCGATGACCTTTCTGTTCGCGGCGATGCTCATCCCATTGGTGGGCGCCGTGAACCGGGCTGCAGCACACCTGGCCGCGGTCCTGGGCTCGGCCCTGGCCTTGTATTTCTCCGTGATCGGCATGCAGACCACCCTGGCCCAGGGTCGGATCAGTTACCACATCGCCGGCTGGATGCCGCCCATTGGGATCGAATTCGTCCTGGACCCCCTCTCCGCCTTTGTCTGCACCCTGCTTTGCGGCGTGACCTTTATCGTGATGGTCTTCGGCAAACGCAGCGTGGAATACGAAATCCCCCAGAAAGAGATCGCCTTTTACAGTTTGTCCATGCTTCTCCTGGGCGGATTGGCCGGGATGGTGATGACCGGCGACCTCTTTAACCTTTATGTCTATTTGGAAATCGCGGCGCTGGCCGGGTATGCTCTTGTTGCCATTGGCGACAAGCGGGCCGTGGTCTCGGCCTTCCGCTATCTGGTCATGGGCACCGTGGGCGCGACCTTCTACTTGTTGGGAGTGGCTCTGATTTTCATCAGCACTGGTACCCTGAACATGGCGGATATCGCCCAGCTGATGCCCCTGGTCCACGATTCCCCGGCTGTGATCGTCGGTCTGGTGCTCATCGTCCTGGGCACGGCCCTGAAGATGGCCCTGTTTCCGATGCACGCCTGGCTGCCCGACGCCTACACCCATGCCTCCACCACGGCCACGGCCCTGATCGCGCCCATCGGCACCAAGGTTTCCGCCTATGTGCTGTTTCGGGTGCTGTTTTTCGTGGTGGACCCGGATCACCTGCGCACCGAAATGCTGAACCTGCTCCAGATTATCGGCTACCTGGGCGCCGCGGGCATCATTTGGGGCTCGATCATGGCCATCTGTCAGTCGGAGCTGAAACGGATGCTGGCCTACAGCAGTGTTGCCCAGGTCGGGTACATCGCCGTGGGCATCGCCCTGGCCTCGCCCCTGGGCTTCATTGGGGCTATTCTCCACGCTTTGAACCATGCCGTGATGAAATGCTGCCTCTTTTTGGTCAGCGGCAACATGCGCCTGCGCCTCGGCCACAGTTCCATCCCCCTGATGACCAACGGCCTGCGAAAATCCATGCCCTGGACCTCCGCGGCCTTCACCCTGGCCGCCATCTCCATGATCGGCCTGCCGCCCACGGCCGGCTTCTTCGGAAAGTGGTATCTGGCCTTGGGCGCCATCGAACAATCCCACTGGATTTTCCTCACGGCCCTCTTGATCAGCACCATTCTCAACGTCGCCTACTTTTTCCGGGTGATGGAGCGGATGTATCTCAAGCCCCAGGACCCTGGAGGGGTGGACTACAGCGAGCAGACCATCGCCCGCAGCGAAGCCCCGGCGTCCATGCTCATTCCAACCCTCTTTCTGGCCATCAGCCTCCTGGTGCTCGGCTTCGCCAACGCCTGGATCGTCACCAACCTCATCGTGCCCATGATCCCCGGCTGGCTCTAAGGGACTACTAAAATGCACGAAATCGTCACCTATACGTCCTCGGTTCCCTTTCTGGCGGTCCTGGTTTCCCTGGCAGCGGTCCCGCTGATCTATGCCAGCACCAACCGGCCGAACATGCGCGAGTTCTGGACCCTGGCCGCGGCGTTCATCAAGTTCCCATTGGTTCTGTCCCTGCTGCCCGGCGTCATGGCCGGAGAAGTGGCGGAATTCACCATTGTCCAGATCTCGGCGTCTCCGGACATCGCCCTGAAGCTGCGGGCCGATGCCGTGGGCATGCTCTTCGCCGTGGTCGCTTCGGGCCTGTGGATTCTGACCTCGTTCTACTCCATCGGCTACATGCGCGGGGCCAATGAGAAAAAGCAGACCCGCTACTTCGCCAGCTTCGCGGTCTGCCTCTCGGCCACCATCGGCATCGCCTTTTCGGCCAACCTGCTTACCTTTTTGATTTTCTACGAAATCCTGTCCCTGGCCACCTATCCGTTGGTCATCCACAAGGAAAACAAGGAGGCCATGCGCTCCGGACGGCAGTATCTGCTCTACGCCATGTCCGCGGGCGTTGTGCTCATCGCGGGCATCGGGATCACCTATTCCATCGCCGGCACGCTGGACTTCAAACCCGGCGGGATCTTCGGCGGGATCGTGCTCGATCCCGTGCTGATCAAAGTTGCCTTCGTCCTGTTCATCGCCGGGGTGGGGGTGAAAGCCGGCATCATGCCCCTCCAGAGCTGGCTGCCCGCGGCCATGGTCGCTCCGACACCGGTCTCCGCCCTGCTCCATGCGGTGGCCGTGGTCAAGGCCGGGGTCTTCGGGGTCATCCGGGTCGTGGGGTTCATCTTCGGGCCGGAAGTGATGCACGAATTCAGCCTGAACCTGATCCTGGCCACCTTCTC
>SKYX01000276.1 GCA_007127655.1 Desulfonatronum sp. | reverse complement strand
GGGCCTTGCGCGAGGCCGCGCCGCTGACGGGATCCTGCATCAGGCGACAATTATAGCGAGCGTTCTCCGCGTCCCAGACAATTTCCGGACAACGCGGCAGATAGCCGTGCTTGCGGTGGGATTCCATGCATTGGTCCGTGAGACAACACCAGCCGCACCCGACGCAAGGTTTAGTCGGCATGGAAAATACTCCCCCGGACGTTGATCGTCGTGATGATCCCGAATGGACAATGCCGGGAGGAGGCAGGGCTGATACTGGTGGACACGATGTGGCTCTCAAAATGCGTGTTGTGAGGGACTGAAGTGTTGAGTATGCGCCTGTTTCGTGAAAACATCCAGCACCCAACCAACATAATCGGCTCACGCCGAGACAGGAGTTTTCAGGATGGATCAGCAGGAAATCGTTCGCGTGTTTGAGGAATTTTTTGAGAAGTACAAGAAAACCGAAGGGGATCGGACGTCCTGGTCCGCGCACTGGACCGAGCAAATGCCCTCCGGGGCCTCGGTGGAGGTGAACATGACCAAGTGTCCCAAGGGGACGACGTTCAAGGTTTTCAAGAACGGTTCCAAACTGGGGGAGATCAGTGGATGGGATGCGTTCTTTACGGATATTGAGCGGATGGTCGGTGAAGACTGGGACCTGGAGACGTTTTTCGGCTCCATGCGAGATTTTTCCTGACCGTGCTCAGCCAGGAGCTGGTAAATGATTCAGGCCGCTCAGACCAAGACATCCCGCTCTTCGGGCAACAAGGCCAGGGCCAGCTGCATTTCCTGCTCGAAGCGGTTCTGGACCGCGGAGCGCACGGCCTGGGTGGAGCCGGTGAATCGGGTTTTCCGCTCGTTGTAGATGGCCTGGATCAGGTCGCTCTCGCGAGGGGGGGCGTTGGCAGAAACGGTGTCCAGGGCGCGTTGGAAGATGTTTGCGGCTCCGTTGACGCCGTGCTGCACCGCCGTGCTCCAGAGTACTTCCCGCAGGGCCGGGGAAGCCTGGTTCGGATCGATGCCGGTGCGGAGATTTATCAGGTTGGCCGCGGGATCGTAGTAGGTTTTCTGGGTGAAGGCGTGCTGTAGCCCGGCAAACCGTTCCGGGTTTTCGCGGTGGATGCGCTTCCATTCCGAGGGCATGGCTCCGGTGCGGCCCTTGGTGTTGGCCGGCCCCGCCTCGCGGAGCCGCTTGGCCCATTGAGGGGCCTCGGTGTCCAGGAATTTGAGAAAGGCGTCCAACCCGCCCATCCTGGAGGATAACTGGTACGTCCCGTAGCAGGTGCCGCCGAGACGATCATAGCCGATGGCGTTCGGGCGATTGGCGGATTCAAAGCGGGCCGCCAAAATCCCTGGCTGGGTCGGTTCGGGACCGGCCCCGGTCTGCAAAGTGCTTTCCTCTGTTCGGACAGTGCCCATTTGTTCCCGGAAGGGGGGCGCGGCCTGGATCGATGTTCCTCCGTCCGCCGTCCCGCTGCGCCCGGCATGCAGCCGCTCGGTCGGTGTCGCGTGGCCGGGGTGGGCCGGGCCCAAATTTCTGCGAGTTGAATGGTCAATTTTTTGGCGCAAGCCGTCCGCTGAATAGTGGGGCGTGTAGGCGGAAATGGCCCGGCGCAGGGTGGACGGATTCGCGGGCGACGGCGCGGGGGGTGAGGGCGGTTGCACCACCGCGGACTGAATCAGGGCGACCAGAGCGGCAGGAGAGCCGATCAGGGAGCTTGCCGAGGGGTTTTGCGTGGAGCCGGTGACGTGACCGATCAACTGGGAGAGGGGGTCAGGGCCACCTGCTCCTGGAGCGCCGGTTCCGTTCAGCATTGGGGCGAGAGAGTTCAGCACGGTCTTTTGCAGTGATTCCGGAATGTGTTCCAAGACTGTTTTCGACATCGACTCCGGGAATTTTCCTGGGAGTATTCCCGCAGGTGTTTCCGGGCCGACTTGTGTCGAGGCGTCTTTCCGGCTCATGTGTGACAAGGGAGATTGGCCCATCAATACTTGCGTTGTTGGGTCGGAGGATGGCCCGCCTTTCTGGTGGGGAAGGTCGCCTATGGATTGAATGGCCGAGGCGTTCAAGGACATCTTGAGCATCTCGGCCAAAAAGTCGGCGTTTTGACGCTGCTCCGATCCCGGCGATTGCCCTGAGAGCGGGGACGGGCTGTGCTGTTGGCCGGGGAAGAGCAAAGGCGGCCAGGGTTGATTGACGATCATCTCCTCATCCTTGGTTGTGAATTGTTCTCTGAAGTTTTACAAAAATCGGGCCAGCCGTTGTTGGCGTTGTCCCCTTTCCTCTCAACAATTCCAGGAGGCCCCATGCCCGTTCATCCTTTGGCCGGAAAACCTGCCCCTCAAGACATGCTGCCAAATATTCCCCGCGCTCTTTCCCGGTACTACACTCTGGAGCCGGACCCGAGTCGTGCCGAGGAACGAGTGGCTTTCGGCACCTCGGGACATCGCGGCGTGGCCGAGGCATGCTCCTTCAACGAGGCGCACATCCTGGCCGTGACGCAGGCGGTCTGTGAGTACCGGGCCAAGGCCGGAATAACCGGGCCGTTGTTTCTGGGCATGGACACGCACGCCTTGTCCGAAGCGGCTCTGGCCACGGCCCTGGAGGTGTTCGCGGCCAACGACGTTCAGGTCATGATCCAGAAAGGGATGGGCTACACCCCCACCCCGGTGATTTCCCACGCGATTTTGACCTTCAATCGGGACCATGCCGGAATCCGGGCCGACGGAGTGGTGATCACGCCCAGCCATAATCCTCCGGAACATGGCGGATTCAAATACAATCCACCCCACGGCGGCCCGGCGGACACGGACGTAACCAAGGTCGTGGAGAATCGGGCCAACGAACTGCTGGAGCAGAATCTGCGCGGCGTGAGACGCGTGTCCCTTGCGCGGGCTTTGGCCGCCAAGACCGTCCAGGAATATGATTATATCACGCCATATATCGCGGATCTGGCCAATGTGGTGGACATGGAAGCCATTGCCCGGGCCAAGCCTCACCTGGGCGTGGACCCCATGGGCGGTGCGGGGATCGCCTTTTGGGCACCCTTGGCCGAGCGGTATGGTCTGGACCTGACCGTGGTGAATACGGACCTGGACCCGCGCTTCGCCTTCATGCCCCTGGACAAGGACGGGGTGATCCGCATGGATTGCTCTTCCCCCTATGCCATGGCCAAGCTTTTGGAGCAAAAGAACCGCTTCGACCTCTGCTTCGGCAACGACCCGGACTATGACCGCCACGGCATCGTCACCCCGGCCGGGTTGATGAACCCGAACCACTATCTGTCCGCCGCCGCGGCCTATCTCTTCGCCCATCGTCCGCAATGGAGCGCAAAGGCGCGAGTGGGCAAGACCGTGGTCACCAGCTCCATGCTGGACCGAGTGGCCGCCTCTCTGGGCCGGGAGGTGCATGAAGTGCCCGTGGGCTTCAAGTGGTTTGTGTCGGGCTTGCTGGACGGCAGTCTGGGACTGGGCTGCGAGGAAAGCGCCGGAGCGTCTTTTCTGCGCAAGGACGGCACGGTCTGGACCACGGACAAGGACGGGCTGGTCATGGATATGCTGGCCGCGGAAATGCTGGCCGTGACCGGCAAGACGCCTCAGGAGTTGTACGACGGGCTGGCGGACAAGCTGGGCCGTCCGGTCTATGAGCGGCGTTCAGCCCCGGCGGATCTGGCCCGGAAAAAGGCTTTCAAATCCATGACCCCGGAGATGGTCCGGGCGGATACGCTGGCCGGGGAGCCGATCACGGCCGTGTTGACCAACGCCCCGGGCAACGACGCTTCCATCGGAGGCCTGAAGGTGGTCGCGGCCAATGGCTGGTTCGCGGCCCGGCCGTCGGGAACCGAGGACATCTATAAAATCTATATTGAAAGTTTCCGCGACCAGGCCCACCTGGAGCAATTGGCGGAAGAGGCCCAGGCTCTGGTGGACGCCGCGTTTCAGGCGGCCGGGGCAGCCTGATTGCCTTCCATCCTTTTCCTCCACCCTCCGGTGGCCAAGGCTTGCGAACCTCCGGGAGGCATTGCCGCGTTGGTCGGAACCCTGGAGCGGGCCGGGGTGGAGTGCGGAGTTCTGGATCTGAATCTGGAAGGGCTGGAGGGACTGGTGCGCGGCGAGGTGTCTGGGGAGGACTCCTGGACCCGGCGGGCCGTGCGCCATCGAGACCACAACCTCGACTCGATCCGCAGGAGGGAGACCTATGACTCGCCGGATCGCTACTCGCGGGTGGTGGCTGACCTGAATCGCCTTGTGGAGCGGTCCGTTCCGGGCGGTTCAGACATGGGCATCCGGATTTCCCTGGCCAATTATCAGGATGATCAGCTGGCCCCTACTCGTAGCCGGGATCTGCTCCGGGCCGCGGAAACGCCGGAAGCCAATCCCTTTATACCGGTTCTCGCGCCCCGGCTGATCCGGGCCATGGAGACGTTTCAGCCTGAGGCCGTGGGAATTTCCCTGAACTATCTGAGCCAGGCCCTGTGCGCTTTCGCCCTGATCGGCTTTATCCGCCGCCGCTGGCCGGACGTGGCGATTCTTTTGGGCGGGGGGCTGGTCACCTCCTGGGCCGGGAGGTCGGCCCAAGGGACGAGGCATCGGGATGAGTGCGAGCTGATTCCGGCGGGAACGTTCGTGAATTCTTTTGGGAAGAACGCCGCTCAGGAGATCGGGGACAATAACTTGGGGCCGTTCGACGGCCTTTTCGACGGGCTGATGGACGCCGTGATTTCCGGGCCGGGGGAGGCCGCCTTGTCGGCCTGGTTCGGTGTGGACGGCGCCGGAACTCCTGCCCATGGTTTTCCAGAGTACGGCCTTTTCCCGCTTAGCGACTATTTCTCGCCGGGACTGATTCTGCCGTATGCCGCTTCCCGCGGGTGCTACTGGAATCGATGCGCCTTTTGCCCGGAACCGGCGGAAGGCAATCGGTACGTTCCCGTGGGGCGGAGCAGAGCAAGCCGGGAGCTGCGTTTGCTGGTCCAAAAGCATCGGCCAGTACTGATCCATCTGGTGGACAACGCCCTCAGTCCCGCCCTGTTGGACGAATTGATCCTCAACCCGCCCGGAGCGCCCTGGTACGGCTTCGTTCGATTCGCTCCCCATCTCGCTGATCCAGACTACTGTCGCGCCCTGCGCGGAGCCGGCTGCGTGATGCTCAAGCTGGGCCTGGAGTCCGGCAGTCAGACCGTCCTGGACCGGGAAAGCAAGGGCGTGGATCTGGCCTTGGCCGAACGGGTGCTGGAGAGTCTGCGCGCTGAAGAGATATCCACCTACGTCTATCTGCTCTTCGGTACGCCTTCGGAATCCGAACAGGAGGCCCGGGCCACTCTGGAATTCACGGTCCGGAACAGCCCCGCGATCAGCTTTCTGAATCTGGCCTTGTTCAATCTGCCGTTGGCCGGACGAGGGCGGGCCGGATTGGAGGTTTTGCCGTACGATGACGATCTTTCCCTCTATGCCGGCTTTCAGCATCCCAAGGGCTGGGATCGTCCCTTGGTACGTCGATTTCTGGACCGGGAGTTCCGACGGCACCCGGCTATCGCCGCGATTTTACGCCGCGATCCGCCCTTGTTCACCTCCAATCACGCTCCGTTTTTTCGACAGCGTCCGGTAATCGCTTATTGATCCATGGGCTGGCGATGCGAGGAGATACTTTTGCTTACGGATTGATAGCCTTGATGAAGTAGGGTATCCTTGACATGCGCCGCGATGTTTTTCGTCGAAGCCTTCTTGTGAAGGGACAAGGGTCGTGAGTATCGCCTGCGCATGAAGGGGTGGGAACAAGGTATATCAAATGACGGATTTTTCGAACTATCCTGTTTTTCATCTCCATATCGGGGAATGTTTCCTGTCCAAGGATCCGACGCTGGTCTGCACGGTTTTGGGGTCCTGCGTCGCGGTTTCCTTTTATCAGCCGACCATCCGCCTGGGGGGCATATTTCACGCTTTGCTTCCTGACTCGGCGGAATATGACGGCGAGCGTATCGCCAGGCAGCCTTGTCGGTTTGTGAACCATTCCATTCAAAGTATTCTGTCCGCGGTGGAGCGACATGGTGGGCGGCGCAAGGACATTCAGATCAAGGTCTTCGGCGGTGCGGAACTGTTCGGATTTACCGGCGGTAAAAGTTCTTCCTCTTGCAGCGTTGGACGCAAGAACGTTCAGATGGCGATCATGGAACTGGAACGGGCCGGGCTACGGGTCATGGCTTCGGATGTCGGAGGTCCAGTGGGGCGAAAAATATACTTTTTGAGTCATACGGGCGAGGTTTGGGTCAAGCGGATCAAACGTTCAATTTTTCCGAATGATCGAACCGTCTGTTCCAATTCAACAATCCAGCAAAACGAGTCAGGCCGATGAAACAGAAAATCAAGGTGCTGGTTGTAGACGATTCCGCCCTGGTCCGGCAGACGCTGATTGAACTGCTTTCCTCGGACCCGGGCATCGAGGTGGTTGGGGCCGCCGGTGATCCGTATGCCGCGGTGGAGCGGATGAAAGAGATCGTTCCGGACGTGATCACCCTGGACGTGGAAATGCCGCGGATGGACGGGCTGACCTTTTTGCGCAAGATCATGGCCCAGCATCCGATTCCGGTGATCATCTGCTCCACGCTGACCGAACAGGGGGCGGAAACCACCCTCAAGGCCCTGGAATACGGCGCGGTGGATATCATCCAGAAGCCCAAAGTCGGGACCAAAAAGTTTTTCGAGGAATCCCGGATTCGCATCTGTGACGCGGTCAAGGCCGCGGCCAGCGCCAAGCTGCGGGTGTACACGCCGATTACGGTGAGGCCCAAGCTGAACGCGGACGCCGTGATTCCCATGGACCGCCAACCTAAGGCCATGGTCAAAACCACGGAAAAGGTCGTGGTGGTGGGTGCGTCCACCGGCGGAACCGAAGCCTTGCGCATCCTTCTTGAGGCCTTGCCCATGGATTCTCCGGCCATCGCCGTGGTTCAGCACATGCCGGAGAATTTTACCGCAGCCTTTTCCAAACGGCTGGACGGAATTTGTCGGATCACGGTCCGAGAGGCCCAGGACGGCGACACCATGCTCCGCGGACAAGCCCTGATCGCGCCCGGAAATCGGCACATGCTGCTCAAACGCAGCGGGGCCAGGTATTATGTGGAAATCAAGGATGGGCCGCTGGTTTCCCGGCACAGGCCGTCGGTGGACGTCCTTTTCCGCTCCGCCGCCCGGTATGCCGGGGCCAACACGGTAGGCGTGATCATGACCGGAATGGGCGACGACGGGGCCAAGGGCCTGCGCGAGTTGTTCGACGCCGGGGCCCATACCGTGGCCCAGGACGAGCAGACCTGTATCGTGTTCGGTATGCCCAACGAGGCCATCAAGCTGGGCGGGGTGCGCAAGGTCATGCCCCTGGGAAATCTGGCCGGAGAAATACTGCGCATGGGCTGAGGCCATCTTCGGCCTCCCGCAACGCCGCCAAGGCCGCGTTGCGTTGCGTCTCGGAAAAAAGAAAACTATCTTGTTCCGGAACGCCCAGGTCCCGGCAGTGATCCTTGTACAGTTGCAAATAGTTCACCGTGGACGGCTCCAGCTTGTCCAGTCCGAGTCGTCGGGCGGTCCGTTCTATGGACTCCGGCGTTCCCTCCAGTTCCACGACCTGGGCGAAGGGCAGCGTATCCAGGCAGATGGTGCAGGACTGCCATTCCCATGTCGCCCGAATCTTTTCATACTGAAACACGATGACATATCCCAACAGTTCCAGAATGCCGCGCATTGAAGCCGGGTCGGCGACGTCCGTCTCCAGTTCCTCGAGTACTTTGAACCGTGTATCCAACAGCACGGCGGCATCCGGCTTTTTTTTCGCCGTCAGCGTGGCGGCGTCCGCACGGCGCAGGCGAAGCAGGATATTCGCGGCCCGAAGCCGCCGATCCGGGGTGTCGAACAGCCAGTTTTCCTCAAGGTGGTGGGCTCGAAACGTCGCCCCCGTGTCCAAAAGAATTTCACAGACGCCTTGCAGGTTCGGATTTAAGTATTTTTTTTCAACTTCAAGGGACATGCGATGATCCTTTGTTCAGCGACCGCGCCGGTTGGCGCTGGTTGAGCGTTTGGCTCCCAAGGAGGTTGTCAATGTATGAAAATAAGCTGGCCGCGGCCCAGCAACTCAAGAAGTACGAAGTGATGATCAAGGATTTTGTTTTGGATCAGCGCGGGTATTGTCTTGTCTTTACCGATGATGCCATCGCGGTAAAGATTCTGCGCAACACCTTTGCCAGCCATCTCCAGTTGAAGGACTGCATGCGGTTCGCCCTGCGCGAGGAAGAACTGCTCACGGAGACCCGCCGGATTGTCGACATCAAGGGGAAGCCGCTGTTCTTCATCGAGCGCATGGTCAACAACCGTAGCAAAAATCAATTGATCAAGTTTTTGAAGGCCACGTACCCGGAAACCTATATCATTTTAATGACCACGGAGACGGATCGCAATTTGTTGGTTTATCTGCATGAAATAGGAGCCGACAATTTTATCGTCAAGCCGGTATCCGTGAATACGCTCATCGAGAAGATCGCCTTGACCATCCGCCCTCAGGGGCAATTACCCAAGCTGGTGGGGCACGGCAAGGATTTGATTCAAAAGGGAGAGTATGAAAAAGCCCTGGAAGTGGTGGGGAAAATTCTGGAAATCAAGCCTAACAGTTCCGCGGCCTTGATGATCCAGGGAGACGCCTTTCTCCGAATGGGGCGCGACGACGAGGCCCTGCAATCCTATCTCCACGCGGCCCAACAAGCCAAGATGTACCTGGAGCCGTTGAAAAAGGTCGTTGAATTCTTTCGGGAAAAGAACGACCTTCAAGCCCAGTTGGAATATCTGGAGAAGCTGGAGCGCCTCAGCCCGATGAACATGGACCGCAAGATCGAGATCGGTGAGTTGCACCTGGAACAGGGGAATTCTGAGGAAGCCGATACGTATTTCAAGGAGGCGGTGAAAATTTCCACCAAACAGGCCAGGGACATGCTCGATCACGTCAAGCTGACCGTGGCCGAGGCTTGCCTGAAAAAGGACGCGGCCCTTGCCGAAAAGTATTTTCGCGAAATTCTGGACGGCAAGTCTACCTTGACCCAGTCGGATGTTCATGTTTTCAACAGGCTGGGCATCGCGTTGCGCAAGCAGGGCAAATGGGAGCAGGCCATCACGGAATTCAAGAAGGTTCTCAACGTGGGCGCTGATGCGGATATCGTGCATTATAACATCGGCATGGCCTATATGGAGGGCGGGCGGTTCTGGGACGCCCACGATGCGTTTGAAAAAGCCCTGAAGATCAACAAGATCAACATGCTCTCCAACGACGTCACAGCGTTTAACATCGGGGTGGCCATGCAGCAGGTACGGAAAAAAGACCAAGCCCGGGAGCTGTTTCTCCGGGTCAAGGAGCTCAATCCGGATTTTTCCGGAATTGACAAGCGCATCGCGGATGTTAGTTTGGAAACGAGGTAGTTCGAGGAATCCAAGGCATCCCTTACCGGTCGCTGCGAAGCGAGGGAGGATGCGTGGATTTTCTTTTTGTCGAATGGATTGCTGAAGAAAGGATGAGCCGTTGAGCGTCGAAATATCCGATCCCCGGATCGAGGGAGACATTGAGGTTGATGACCTTCTGGACCTGCCGAAGCGATACAAGGTCTTGCTGCATAATGACGACTACACGACCATGGAGTTCGTCGTGCACGTTCTGAAGGTGGTCTTTGGAAAGATCGAGGACGAGGCTGCCGCGATCATGCTCAAAGTGCATCAGGAGGGCAGAGGGATTTGCGGAGTCTACACCGCGGAAATCGCCGAGGCCAAGGTGGCCTTGGTCCGGCACATGGCCAGAAAGAACGGTTTTCCGCTGAAATGTACCATGGAAGAGGAATAGATATATGGTGAGCAAGGAATTACAACGTTCGTTTCTGGTCGCTGTGCGCGAAGCCAGGGTCCGCAACCATGAGTTTTTGACCCTGGAGCACCTGCTGTACGCAATGATCCGGAACTCGACGGCCAAGGACATCCTGGAGCATTGCGGCGTGGAGTTGGTCAAGCTGAAGGGGCAGTTGGAGCGGTTTTTTCTGGATCACATGCAGGTTATGCCGTCGGGCGGAATGACCGAGGTTGTCCAGACACCCAGCCTGCAACGGGTCATTCAGCGGGCTATTTTGCATGTCCAGTCCTCGGGCAAGGTCGAGGTCAGCGTGGGCGACGTCCTGGCGTCCATTTGTCAGGAACAGGAATCCTACGCCAATTACTTTCTGCAATCCTATGGCGTGGATCGATTGGATATTCTGGAATACATCTCCCACGGCGTTCCCACCCATGACCATCAGGGACAGCCCGAGGACGAGTCCTGTACCCAGTGTCGGACCCAGAGCCAGAAACAGAAGAAAGAATCGTTTCTGGAACAGTTCACCGTGGACCTGGTGGCCAAGGCCAAGAACGGGGAGATCGATCCTCTGGTGGGCCGAAAGCTGGAGCTGAACCGGACCATGCAGATCCTGGCCAGGAGGCGCAAGAACAACCCGATCTACGTGGGTGACCCCGGCGTGGGCAAAACCGCCCTGGCCGAAGGGTTGGCGTTGCGCATCGCCGAAGGGGACGTGCCGGAGTATCTGGGCAAGGCCAAGGTGTACGCCCTGGACATGGGCGCGGTGCTGGCCGGGACCAAGTACCGCGGCGATTTTGAAGCTCGGATCAAGGGCGTGCTCAAGGAGTTGGAATCCGTTCCGGACGCTATTTTGTTTATTGATGAAATCCACACCATTGTCGGTGCCGGTGCCACCAGCAGCGGGAGCATGGATGCCTCCAACCTGCTCAAGCCGGCCCTGGCCTCGGGTAAGCTGCGCTGCATCGGCTCCACCACTTACGAGGAGTTCAAGAATCATTTTGAAAAGGACCGAGCTTTGTCCCGAAGGTTCCAGAAAGTGGAAATCCCCGAGCCCAGTCGGGACGAGACCGTGCAGATATTGCAAGGGTTGCGGCCGTACTACGAAGAGCACCACGGGGTGCGCTACGCGCCAAGTTCCCTGGAGGCCGCGGTGGACCTCTCCATGCGCCACATCAACGAACGTTTTTTGCCGGACAAGGCTATCGACGTGATCGACGAGGCTGGCGCGGTATTCAAGCTTAATCCCAAGATTCGCAAGAAAAACCTGATTCGGCCGCTGGAAATGGAACAGGTCGTGGCCCGGATGGCTCGAATCCCCGAAACACGGGTCTCGGCCTCGGACAAGAGCCAGCTCCAGGAACTGGAAGGGCGGCTGAAGGACGTCATTTTTGGACAGAACGAAGCCGTGGAGAGTCTGGCCCGGGCCATCAAACGCTCCCGGGCCGGGCTGGGCACGGAGAACAAGCCCACCGGCAGTTTCCTGCTCACTGGGCCTACGGGAGTGGGCAAGACCGAACTGGCTCGGCAGGTGGCCCAGATCCTGAACGTCAATTTTCTGCGTTTTGATATGAGCGAGTACATGGAAAAGCACGCCGTAGCCCGGCTGATAGGCGCGCCTCCAGGTTACATCGGCTTTGAGCAGGGCGGCCTGCTCACGGACGCCATCCGTAAGCACCCGCATACCGTACTCCTGTTGGACGAGATCGAGAAGGCCCATCCGGACCTGTTTAACATCCTGCTTCAGGTCATGGACTACGCCACCTTGACTGACAATGCCGGACGCAAGGCCGACTTCCGGAACACCATCCTGTTGATGACCTCCAACGCCGGGGCCCAGGACATGTGCGCCACAAGCATCGGCTTTGGCGAGCCGGGCAAGGACGACGACCGCGGTCACCTGAGCAAGAAGGCCGTGGAAAAGCTGTTTACCCCGGAGTTCCGCAACCGGCTGGACGCCACCATCTGCTTCCACTCCCTGACCACCGAGGTCATGGAAAAGATCGTGACCAAATTTGTGGAGGAATTGAACGTCCAACTCAAGGACAAGAAGGTGGTCGTCACCCTGACCCCGCAAGCTTTGACTTGGCTCGCGGAACGCGGCTTTGACCCGTCCTTCGGGGCCAGACCCCTGGGTCGCCTGATCCAGACCGCCATCAAGGATCCCTTGACCGACGAGATCCTGTTCGGTCGATTGCTCAAGGGCGGCCCGGTGCGGGTGGATGCTCCCGTTGCGGATCAAGATCAAGGCGAGGACGAAGCCTTGGTGTTTGAATTCGCCTGAACGATTCGGGGTGGCCCAGAATTGGGGACACATCGCATAGCCTTCTTTCCGGCATACGTTCGGTGGAGTAGGGGCGACCGGCCGGTCGCCCCTACGGCCGGACATGGACGTCAGTGCTCGGAAGTGTCAACCAATATTTCAGGCAATACGAACCATCCCGCTGATTCGTATTCGACTCCGGTACAAGGGCCGAGCCATGCTTGTGGCTTGGCCTTTTCGCATTGAGGCACGGCCTTTCCAACTCATCGCCCCAGGCTCTTCAAAGGCCCTACAGGAATTCTTCCCTTTTTCAACCATGCCCGTCCATGCGCTGCATCCCCAGATCATCTTCCCCCCGGTGGAACAAGCCGAGCCGGACGGATTGTTGGCCGTGGGCGGAGACTTGTCCCCAGAGCGGTTGCTGCATGCCTACAGCAAAGGCATCTTCCCCTGGTACGGCCCCGGCTCGCCGATTCTCTGGTGGTCGCCGGATCCCCGTCTGGTTCTTTTTCCGGAGGAACTGCACGTCTCCCGCAGTCTGCGCAAGGTTTTGCGCAGGGAACCATTCCAGGTTTCCTTTGACCGAGCTTTTCCCGAGGTGATCGGCTACTGCGCCGCTGCTTCCCGACCGGATGGCCCGGGAACGTGGTTGGTTCCGGACATGCAACGGGCCTACAACCTGTTGCACGAGGTCGGGTTGGCGCATTCCGTGGAGGTCTGGGAGAGTGGGGAGTTGGTGGGAGGGCTGTACGGCGTGGCCCTGGGCCGCGTTTTTTTCGGAGAATCCATGTTTCATCTGCGCCCCAACGCGTCCAAGGTCGCCCTGGTCCATCTCGTCCAGCGGCTGCGACGATGGGATTTCCAGCTATTGGATTGTCAGCAGACCACGGCGCACATGCAACGCTTCGGTGCCCGGGAGATCCGGCGTTGGGAATTCATGACCATCTTGGAAGAGGCCACGGTCCAGCCGACCATTTTCGGTCGATGGACGGAGGGGGGGAGTGGGAAGGTGTGAAAGTGGGAAGGTATTGGAGTTGAAACAGTAGGAAGGCGCTGGGATTTCAAATGAAATTCTATTTGGGGGTCAACCTTCCTACCTTCCTACCTTCCCACCTCCTTTTCTCAAGCGGCTTCCCGTCCGTTGGCCTCCATCAGTGGCTCATGTTGACTGAGGTCGTACAGGCCATGCACCGGGAAGGGCAGAGTGAATTGGGGGACGGTTTCCAGGCGGATCCGGCCTACGCTTTTGCCTTCGGGAACATCGGACAGGGCGGCCAGCCCCTTGGGGATGGGGAAGTCCAGGGAGCAGGCCGAGATGGAGGCCAGCTTTTCCCCGTAGCGTTGTTGCAGGTAGGCGACCACCTGGTCCCGTTCTTCGAGGGTGAAGGCCTCCAGGAGAACTTTTTTGCTGTTCTCGTGGGGAATCGGTGTGTCCGCCTGCATTGGTTCCCCCAACAGGCGATCCCAGTCGTAGGCGTTCAACTCCTCGGGCTTCCAGCCGGCCCGATACAGATGCACTTCGACGTTGCGGCGCCCCTTGAAGCTCTTGATGGCCATGGTCATCACGTGGGCCCGGGGGACCG
>SKYX01000273.1 GCA_007127655.1 Desulfonatronum sp. | reverse complement strand
TCACCCGGCTGGCGGAAACCATCGGCATGGAGCGCACCTATCTGTACAAGAAGCTTCGCGGTCTCGGCCTCAAGACCGCGGACTGAGATCCACTTTCGGACTCCTTTCACCCCTCATAACCCTTAGAGTTCACGGATATGACTTCCTACAGCAAAGCCGGAATCATCGTCGTCCTCATGGCCCTGTTCGCATCCGTGGGGCTGATCCAGCACTACACCACCACCCAGTCCCAATTGACCGGACCGGAGGTCGATCCGGCACCGGCTCTGCCCGGGCTGCCGGGTGAATTGCCGCGGCTGGTGAACCTGAAAACCGAAAACTGCATTCACTGCAAACGGATGATCCCCATTCTGGCGGAGTTGGAGAGAGGGTATGGCGAAGCGTTTCATATCTACACTTTCGACATTGGCGTCCACCCGGACATCGGGCGTTCCTTCGGGGCCATCCGCGTCTTGCCGACCTTGATTTTTTTTGATCAGGAAGGTCGGGAGGTGCTGCGCTACGAAGGGTACATGTCCAAGGCGGACATCCTGTACCGATTCCAGAGCCTCGGGTTGACGGGCTGATCAGTTGCGGAGCCCTGCCCTGGGGCTCCGCTTTTTCGAACCGGGACATCCGTACCTGCTCGTGACTTCCTCCCATTCCGGGGACCATCCCGGCCCGGCTCAGGACCAATCCGCTACCCTGGGAACCCATCTTTGGAAGATATTCCCATTCGTTGCCCCGTACAAAACCCGGATCGGGGTTGGGCTGGGCCTGAACGCCCTGGCCCGACTGTTCGACCTGCTGCCCCTGGTGATCATCGGCCGGGTGGTGGACGTGGTTACAAACCAGGCCGCTTCCGGGGTGGAGATTCGAATTTTGGTCTGGTTCGGGGTGGCGATTCTGGGCACGTACCTGGCCCTGGCCGTATTTCAAAGCCTGAGCGACTATTGTCTGGACTCCATGGCCCAGAAGGTCCGCCATGATCTGCGTTTGGCCATTTATGGCCATATGCAGCGGATGGACGCCGGATTCTTTGAGGAGCGGCAGACCGGGGATTTGTTGGCCGTGGCTTCCAACGATGTGGACAACCTGGAGCATTTTTTCTCTGACGTGACCACGAGCATGGTCCGTCTGGTGATTACCTTTGTCGGGGTTTACGGGTTTCTGTTCTGGCTGGACTGGCGGCTGGCCCTGCTGCTCCTGGCGCCGCTGCCCGTGGCCGTCCTGGCCGTGCGTTTTTTTGCCCTGCGGGTGCAACCCCAGTACCGCAAGGCGCGCAGAGCCGTGGGCGAGATCAACAGCGCCCTGGAGAATCACATCCGGGGGATCGGCGTGATCCAGGCCTTCACCGCGGAGCGGGAGCAGCTGTCTCAAGTCGCCCGGAGGTCTTCGGAGTACGTGGACGCGGCCATTGCCGCGGCCCGGGAGCGGGCCCGGTTCATTCCACTGATTTACATGGTGGCCGGGGTGGCCTTTGCCCTGTTGATCACCGTGGGCGCAGGAATGACCGCCCTGGATCAGGGCCCGAGCCTGGGGGATTTCACCACGTTCATCCTCTTTGCCGTGCGCCTGGTCCTGCCGCTGTTCGTATTCGGGATGCTGATCAACCAGATTCAGCGGTCCGAGGCCTCGGCCGGACGAATTCGCGCACTCCTGGATACCACGCCCAAGGTCAGGGACATCCCAGGAGCCGTGACCCTAACCGCTCCGCCGACCCGTGTCGCGTTCCACGACGTCTGCTTTTCCTATCTGCCGGACAAGCCCGTGCTGCGCTCGGTTCGGTTCACCCTGGAGCAGGGGCGGGCCCTGGGCATTGTCGGGCCTACCGGAGCGGGCAAGAGCACCCTGATCAAGTTGTTGTTGCGCTATTACGACCCCCTGTCCGGAGAAATCCGGGTCAACGGCCATCCCCTGCCCGGTCTGGAACTGCACGGTTTCCGGCAACACGTGGGGTACGTCTCTCAGGAGCCGTTTCTGTTTTACGGAACCGTGGCCGAGAATATCCGATTGGGGTCGCCGGACGCGGATCTGGATGCGGTGCGTCACGCGGCCCAGGTGGCCGGGGCGGACGAGTTCATCGAAAGACTGCCGCACGGCTCCGACACGATGATCGGCGAACGCGGGCTGAAGCTCTCCGGAGGGCAGGGGCAGCGGATTTCCCTGGCCCGGGCCGTGCTGCGCAACCCGGCGCTAATGGTCTTGGACGAGGCCACCTCCGCGGTGGACACCCGGACCGAGGAACTGATTCAGGCCAATCTGCAACGCTTCAAGCAGGGGAGAATGACCCTGGCCGTGGCCCACCGGCTGTCCACGGTCCGGCATTGCGACGAGATTCTGGTGCTGGTGGAAGGCGCCGTGGCCGAACGCGGGACGCACGAAGAGCTGCTGGCCCAGGGCGGAGTCTACGCCGGGCTGTGGCGGGTCCAGAGCGGCGAGCCGGCCCTTGGTGCCTGACGGCGTGGAAGCAACGGGCTATCCCGCGACCAGTTTCGCGGCCAGGGCCGCGCCCCATAACCCGCTGTCCTCGTTGGTGTTCAGGATGACCGGGATGTTCTGGAGCAGGGACCGGTAGTTGGGGTTGTCCGTGAATTCACGCCAAAATTCCGGATGCCGGACCAAAGCGGGATTTTTGGCCGCCACTCCGCCGGCCACCACCATCCCTCCGGTGGCCAGAATATTCAGAGCGAACTGACGGCAGGCCCGTCCGTAAAACCGAGCGAACCAGGCGCAGACCGGCGAAGCGTCGTCCATGACCACCGCGACTTCTTCCGGGCGGAGACGCTGGCCGAAATGGAACCAATGCAGCAAGGTCAGGCCCTGACCGGAAACGACAGCCTCCGCGAACACGTAGTCCAGCCGCAGTTCCCGGCGAACGAAGTCTTCAAAGGCCACCTCCTCTTGATTCACGAACGCGAAAGCGGCGTGGCCCGCCTCCGAGGGCAAGGCCAGAAAGCCGCCCCCGGGCAACCGGGCCAGCATCCCATGGCCCAGTCCTGTCCCCGCGCCGATCAGCCCCACCATCCCCCACTCGTCCGGCTGGCCAGCATTGATGGTCACGGCCTCATCCAGGGCCGCGGTCTTGCAGGCATAGGCCTGGGCCGAGAAATCGTTGAGCAGGATCACGGTTTCCGGAAGGCCGGACAGGTTCGTGGAACGGATGTCGATGTCCCAAGGGATGTTCGGCGGGTCGGCCTGAACCCCTCCTTGCACCGCCCCGGCTACGGCTAGAGCCCCGGCCCGGCAGCGCGACAGCTCCGAGCCCAAGGGGCCGTCCCTGAGAAGACGCAGCAGGTCGCGGAATGAATCCGCCTCAACCGTAGGAATTCGCTCCACGCTTCGGAGCTGCATGGTGTCGCCGCGAACCTCGAACAGCGCAAACCGACTGGTGGTCCCGCCGATGTCCGCGGCCAGATACAGATCGCCTGAAGGCGCCCGAAAAGATGCCTTGTCGTGTGACATGAGAGATGCCTCGTGGAGTGGCTCCGGGTTGGGTTCTTCGCAAAACGCCAAGATATTTAAAATAGATCGAAAATGGAAAAAACGAAAGGGCGAAGGATCGGTGGATCCTCAGGGAAATGCGCTTTTTGAACGCTCATTCGGGTAATTTTCGGGGGTTTCTGAAATGTCTCGGGAACGGCTGGCCAGGGCAATTTTGTTCTCACCAAAATTTTCCTGCAAAGGCGGCTGGTTGACCCTGTTTGGAACGGCTCGAAACTCCATCACCGGCCTCGTACCATCAAGCCGTTGCGGTATAAAAAACAACAACTTGTACTCTTTGCGCTGGGCAACGCCTTGATGAACGATTCCTGGTTCAGTCAGACAATCGATCCGTCCCAAACAGGGTCAACCAGCCTCATATTTTTCAAATGGTTACGTGAGAACAACATTGCCC
>SKYX01000189.1 GCA_007127655.1 Desulfonatronum sp. | reverse complement strand
GAATGTTTCATCTTGCCGGGTCACTACGCAGCACACGTTGTGTGCTCTTCCTGCGGCAATGGCAACGGCATTAGTCTGTGCTGAGCAGCTACAAACGTTTTTTCAATGCTCAGCCAGGGCCTCATCGCGAAGACGGGCTACGGTTTTTTCCAAAACCGCGGTAATCCGGGTGTGCTGGTCCTGATCCTCTCCGTCCTCCCCGACTGCGTCGCGGAGTGTTGCGGCATCGATGGGTTGTCCGAAGTGAACGATAATCTTGCTGGGCCGGGGCAGGAACCGCTCTGGCGGAAGGGCCTGTTCGGTGCCCTGGATGAACACGGGAATGATCGGCGGATCGTATTCTCCCAGCAGCAGTCCGATACCGTGCCGGAAAGGCTGCAAGGTCCCGTCCGGAGAGCGGTGCCCTTCGGGAAACCAGACCAAGGGGTGTCCCTGTTTCAGGACCAATGCGCCGAAAGCCAGGCTGGAGGTCGGTCCCTTCTCCCGCTCGATGGGCACGATCTGGGCGATTCGGCTAAAGGCCCGGAGCACGGCGTTGCGGGAAACCACTCCCGACTCCCCGGCCCAGAAGCACCGTCGGGCCCGGGCATACCCGAGAACAACACCAATGGCGAACGGGTCCAGATAACTGACATGGTTCGGCAACAGGACAAAGCGACCGCTCCGTGGGACGTTTTCAAGGTTTCTCGCCGCCACGCGGAAGTAAAGACGCATGATTCCGGACAGGAGAGCGTAGAACGGAGCGGCGATGCACAGGCGCACCCAGCCGCGCGGCGTTGCCAGCCTCTGCCGCTGCTTGGGAATGACCTGCTCCGGCTGTTCCAGGGAACGCCTGGCTCCGCCCGGTGTTTCCTCCTCGTCGGACTCGGCGATCGTTTCCATCAGGTCGTGAACCGTGGTGATCCGCTGGAACTGGTCTTCGTCCAGACTGACCCCGACCACCTCCTCAATGGTCAGAGAAAGCTCGACCCAGCCCAGAGAATCGACGCCCAGATCATGTTCGATGCTGGATTCGGGAGAAAGCGGTCTGTCCTTGTACCGGCGGGCCAGCATGTCCCAGAGTTTTTGCACCCGGTCGTCTTCCAGCAAGGCCCGGTCTTCACTGTTCATGTCCCTGAGGGAAACCGGACCCGCGGATGGCGTCTCCCGGTCTTTTTCACCGCTCTTGGCCGCCTCGTAGGCCTTCTTGAGCTGCTTGCGCTTGAGCTTTCCGAGCCGGGTCCGATCCAGAGGCGAGTTGGTCAGTTCGATTCTGGATATGCGTTGATACGACGGCAGTCCTGAACCGTGCCGGTCCAGGGCCTTGCGCACGGTTTCGGCCAACTCCTGCTCCGAATGCTTCCGCGAAAGATCCTTGTCAGGCATGACCAGCGCGGCCAGCCGGCCTTCATCTTCCAGCACGCCGATTTCCGCCGCCTCGGAGCATTTTGCATAGGCATCCTCGATCTTTTCCGGATCGATGTTCTCGCCGCTTTCCAGGACGATCATCGTGGACACCCGCCCCTGCAGAGAGACATAGCCGTCCGCATCAATTCGAGCCATGTCTCCTGTCCGAAACCAGCCGTCCGTAAAACTCTCCGCGGTTTTCTCCGGCAAGTCATCATAACCGGCAAACACGCCGGGTCCCTTGGCCAGCAGTTCCCCTTCCCCTTTGGAAACCTTGCGGTCGGCGTCCTCGTCTTCCGGTTCCTTTTCAGGAAAAACAGATGGATCGACTCGCAGCTCGACGCCCTGGACCGCCCGGCCCACGGATTCGTATCGGCCTTCATCAGGGTATTTCACGGTGAGCAGGGGCGAGGTCTCGGTCAGGCCGTAGCCTATGGCCACGGGCCAGCCCAGGGCTTCCAGGTTGCGGCCCAGGTCCGGGTCCAGCGGCGACCCTCCGGACGCGAGCAGACGCAAGTCCGGGCCGACCCGTTGATGCAGGGACTTGAAAAGTGTGCGGCCCGGCCGCCGTCCAAACCGGACGCAGAGCCGACTGAAGGCAAGCAAAGCAGAAAAAATCAGCGCGGAGACTCGCCCAGAAGATGCCACCCGATCCTGAATTCCCTGAAAAATGGTGCTGTACAGCCTGGGAATCCCAAGAATGATAGTGGCTTCGCCCTCGCGCAGCGCCCGGGTGATTTCCTTCCCGACAAGGGCGCGGGGCAGAATAATGGGAATTCCCAGAGCCAGTGGAGCAAGCATGCCGATAACCACGGGATAGACATGGTGCAGGGGCAGCGGCAACAAGAGGCGGTCGCCGTCCACAAGCAGCCCGGAATCCTGGAGCATCCGCACCTGGGACAGAATGTTCGTGTGCGACAGGGGCACGCCCTTGGGCGGACCAGTGGTTCCCGAGGTGTAAAAGAGCACCGCGGTATCGTCGGCCTTTGGCTGGGCCGGTTTGCCGGGCTTGTCCGCCAGAAGGCGCTTCCAGCTCCGAGCCGTGGGCACGTCTTCCTGTTCACGTTCCGTCTGATCTTCGTCGTCTTCCACATCCAGAAGAAACATCGGTACATCCGGAGGTGCGTCGAGCTGGGCGAGGCGCCGGGCGAGGCGCTCGGTGGTGAAAACCAGCCGCATCTGGCTGGCCTTGAAAACATGGGCCAGATTCTCATCGCTGGCCTGGACGTCCACGGGGGCGATGACCGCTCCGATCCGGAACACGGCCAGAGCAGCCACGATGAACCGCGGCGAAGCAGGAGCCAGCAGCAACACCCGCTGTCCGGGCTCAATGCCCTGGTCGCGCAGCCCCTGGGCAAGCCGACCGGCCGTATCACCGATCTCGCGAGCGGACCAGGTTTTGCTGGTGTCTTTGCTATAACTGATAACCGCCGGAACATCGCCGGACTGGTCCAGACATCCGGCCAGGTCGGCCAGGGAATCTTCGAGTCTGCAGGATGGATTGCGCTGCATGGGATCAGGTCGGGGTTATGGGGTTCATTCAAAAACGTCGCGAAAGAATCGGTTATCCACACGACCCCCTGAAGCAGGACGCCAATGTATCAACCAATCCCGACCTCCCATCAAGAATGATGCCGAACCGATCGACATCAAAAACCATGGCATTGCAACATGTTGAAACACAGAGGCAACATGCTGGGAAACCATATTCTCGTTTTGCAAGAACACATTCTTGCGAAACGAGAGCCATCGATGGTGCTGTTCAACAGGGGAGAATCAGGACGATCGTCCGGGACGGGGGATGTCGAATTTCTTGAGCAGGCCGTAGAGCCTGGCCTGGCTGAGACCGGAGTGCAGCACGGCCTGCTTGATATTGTGCCCGGAACGCCGCATCAAATGGACCAGGTAGGCCTTTTCCGCGGCTTCACGGGTTTGGACGCAGTACGTTTTCCAATCCATGTCAAAGCGCTCCGCGAATGGCTCCCTCTGATCCGGAACGCTTTCGGAGACGGGTGACGGCACCGGCAGAGGACCGGCAGTGCCGGACTTGAGAAACCGGACGTGCAGTTCCCGGGGAAGATGCGAGGGGTAGAGAACCCGTTCCAGGGGAGCGGAAGCAGCCAGAGCCTTCAGGGTGTTCACAAGTTCCCGCACATTGCCCGGCCAGTCGTGTTGGGTGAAAAGGCGCATCAGTTCGAGCGAGGCGGATTTGCCCGGCAGCCGGGAATGACGGCTGATGGCCTCCAGGTGATGGTGCACCAATTCCTCGAGGTCCTCGAGACGGTCCCGCAACGGCGGGAGGTGGATGGTCACGGACTGGATGCGGAACAGCAAATCCTCGCGAAACTCTCCCCGTCGGACCATTCCTTCCAAATTTCGGTTGCTGGCGCAAACCAGCCGGAAGTTGCTGGAAAACTCGTGATCCTGGCCCAAAGGACGAAACTTTCTGCTTTCCAGGACCCGGAGAAAACTCCCCTGCAGAGCGACCGGCAGTTCGCTG
>SKYX01000138.1 GCA_007127655.1 Desulfonatronum sp. | reverse complement strand
TTCAGCATGATTATCCGTAATCCCGAAGGGATTTCGTCGTATAGCCGGTGGTTTCAACCACCGGCAAGGTGGATTTCAAGGGAGCGAGTCCTGAAGGGACGACATAAGCCTTTGAATCCGTGGAGCAATGCCGTCCCTTCAGGACTCGGGATTGTTGTGTGGTGCACTCCGGTGGTTAAAACCACCGGCTTTACGATCTCTCCCTTTCAGGGAGATTGGACAGGCTGCCAATATGCATTTCATGCTAAATCAAACTTCGGATGCTCCTGAAAAATGTCGCTGTAGTGTTAATGATCCGTGAGAGTTTGAACTTTTCGCGAAGACGCGGCAATTGGGTGTTTTTCAAAAAACTTGCAAGGTGTTCGCGTTGAGTTTTTTCCCCCAAAACACGCCTTTTGCAGTGCTTCGTGGATTTCCTGAAGTGTAAACGGCTTCCGGAGAACTTCCACCAAATTCAGTCGCGAGGCCCATGGGGGCAGCTTCAATGAATACTGAGACAGCCAAATGCAGGGGATGTCCGCAAGGTGTAGAATGACGTCCGCGACCACATCATCCCCCTCCTTGTCAATGGAGCACAGCAAAATCTCCGGTTTGACCGATGAACTCGGATAGTGGTTGATGACAACCGGACGAAGACCCTGGTCCTGGACGATATCCTTCAAGGTTCCCTGCAAAGCCTCATCCGGACAAACAATACCCACGACCTTCTCCGGTGGCTCCAACTGATTTGACGGGTGCGGCCTTTCAGCCAACTCCAAGAGTGCTTCACCGACGGCAAAAACGCGCTCCTTGACGTCACTGCTTTCGGCTGGCCCCATTTTAAAAACGGCTTGGAGATTGCGGACATTTTGTTCCAGATTCGCGACAAGTTCGGCGAGTGCGTCTTCTGTTGATTCCCGTGTTTGAGCTTGAGGTGATACGTCGGGCGACGGCTCAGGCCTGGATTTTCCGCCAGTCGAATCCTGCAGCATGTTGACCAGTGACGTGCCCCAGAAGTTCTCCGCTTCGGTGTACAGAATTTTTAAACTTGTTCGGCGAGCCAAGAGCCAGGCTGCCTTTTTCAGGGCCTTACAGGCTGGCGCTTCCGGAGACAAAGCCTTTGGCAACATCTGCTGTGCTGCCGCCTCCCTGAACAGGACATCCTCGGGGATTGCCCCCAGGGAGAGTACGGACAGTTGCAGATGTTTCTTACAGACAGCCCCGAACCGCTCCATGAGCAATTTTGCATTGAATCCGGGCCGAACCCGGTTCACGAAGAGATATGGGGGGCGGTGCAGTCCATTTTGCCGCAATATTTTCAAGAGAGCATAACCGTCCATGAGCGAGGACGGCTCGGGGTTAATCAGGATAATTTGCTCCCGTGCGGCTAAACAGAAAGAAATGACCTGACGATGAATCCCGGGAGAATTATCCAGCAGGAGAATGTCATATTTATTCAACATCCGAATTTTTTTCAGAAATCTATCGCGCTGGGTCTGGCTCAGATCCGCCAAAGCCGCCGTTCCGGAGCCGCCGGAAATAATGTCCAGCCCAGGGCGGACGTTGTTCAGCGCCGCTTCCGGTGGCAGATCCGTAAAAAGCAATTCGTCCAGTGTGTAGCGAGGAGACAGCCCGAGGAGGACATCCACGTTGGACAGTCCCATGTCCACGTCGACAAGGCAGACTTTCTTGCCGATTTCCGCCAGTTGCCAAGCTAGCCCCAAGGCAACGGACGTTTTCCCGGCCCCTCCTTTACCGCTGGCTATGGCGATGATTCTGGTGCCAGGTTCAGCCATCGGTTTTACGAAGACAGTAGTGCACTTCGGCGAGAAGTTTCTTGATATGAAACGGCTTGCGCAGACATTTGCAGCCGTGGTTGGCAATTTCTTCCATTTCCTCAGGTGACGCCGTACCGGTGATGACAAGCACCTGCAGCCCCGCATTCGTTGGGGAACCGCGAAGTTCCCGCAAAAGGGATAATCCATCTCGAAAAGGCATTTTTATGTCCAGGAGCAAGAGATCGAATCGCTCCGCTTCCAGAATGTCCCGCCCCATATTGCCGTTGTTCGCGGTCGTCACTTCAAAACCCTCGTTTTCCAGGGTTTCCTTGAGCACATCCCGGATATGCTCTTCATCGTCCACGACCAATATCCTGGGACGAAGCCCCAGCGATGTGGAAGCGGCGGTGCATGCTTCGGATTGTATCGGGCGCAGCGCGGAAATATCCACGGGGAGTTCAACGCTGAAAGTCGTCCCTTTTCCCGGAGTGCTGTCGATATCGATCTTGCCGAAATGGTTGTTGATGATCCCCAAGGATGTGGAGAGGCCAAGGCCGGTCCCCTTGCCCTCGGCCTTGGTTGAGAAGAAGGGGTCAAAAATCTTTTTCAAATTTTCTCTAGCGATTCCGACTCCCTGGTCCTGAATTCCTATCAAGACGGACTGCTGGTCGGCCAGGAGTTCCGTGGCTACGGTCAGCTGTCCTCCGGTTTCCTCCATGGCATGCTGGGCATTGATGATCAGGTTCAAAAAGACCTGCTCAAGTTGATTGGGATCAGCCTTGATCGGCACGATCCGATCATCGTAGCGTTTTTCCAGGGAAATCTTAAACTTGCGAAAATTGGTCGCAACCAGTTCGAGCACACGGTCCAGGACGAGATGAATATTGGTTTTCTGGAGGTTTGGTGGAGCGGGGCGAGCAAAATCCATCAGGTTCGTCAATATCTTGCTGATCCGCTCGATTTGCACGGAAATCAACGCCAACTCCTGTTTCCGCTTTTCATCTTGCTCTTTAATTTCGAGGAGTTGAGCGCGGGCAGAAATGATCGCCAGAGGGTTGTTGATTTCATGGGCCGCACCGGCTGCCAGCTGACCAACAGCGGCCAGACGCTCCGTCTGGATCAATTGATGATTGATCTGTTCAGTCCGCCAGAGGGCCTGGGCGAGATCCTCCTTTTTGCACTGTAGACTCTCGAACAGCAGCACGTTTTCCAGGGAAGAACGGAGGAGCTGAGCGACCTGCGAAAAGCCGTTGAAATTGTCCTGTGGATGAGGGCGGTAATCCTGGGACAAAGAAATGCACAATTCCGCGAAATAGCGATTCTCCATGCCAAAGCTGAAGATCAAAAAAGGAGAGGAGAAGCTTTGGGCGATGGTTCGATCGGAGTGCATGCGTTGCTTGGCGTTCGCCAGTATTCTGCAAAGATCCGGGGGAAGATTCTGGTCGGCTTGTTCCCAGACGGGGGTACCATTGCGGTCGGTGAAGCAGAGCAGTCTTCGTTTTCTTCCACCGTCGATCCACACGACCCCCTCAAGTTCACGCGTTTCGTGATCAATGGTGTAGAAGATGCCCACGGGAACGGCGGAAAAGCCGTTGAATGCCTGGGCGAGTACCTGAAAAAGATCGGCTTTGTTGTGAACATTGCCGAGGTCGAGCCCGATTTTATTGGCCAGGCCCAGCAGAGTGTTCATCTTGGACAGCCTGGTATTTTTCACATCCAGTTCGATGCCCAACTCGGCCAGGCTTCTGTTGGCCTTCTGGATGATTTGGTGAAAAATAATGCTCAGATCACTCTCCAAATCAAAAAAAGCGGCTTTTTGTTCATAGTCCCGCCTGGCCTCTCCTCGAAGACCGGCCACTTCGTCCTGCTCCAGGTTCAACGCTGTCAGCAATGCCTCGATGAGGCGGTCCTCATTGCTCCGCTCGGGCACGTCGCAAAGCATTTCCTTGGCCAGATGGTTGGCCAGCGAGACAATGGCCGTCACTTCCCAATTCAAGGAAGACCGATCCATGGAGTCAAGCCTGTGATGGTGCAGCCAAATGCAATCCACCAGCTCTTCAGGCAGCTTCCAGTGTTGTGCGAGTATCTTGCCCACCGTGGAATGATCAGTTTCCAGTATTTTGAGTTCCGCCTCCATGGTGCTCAAGCATCTTTCCTTGCGCAACTCGTCGATTTGCAGTGCGATATCCGGGAAAATGTCCATTATGACCAATTTGCCAATATCATGCAGCAGACCACCGACAAAAGCCGTCTCCCGAAGCTCCGGAAACGTTTTCGCCGCTACGAGGCCTGCCAATACGGCTGTAACCAGGCTGTGGGTCCACAGCAATTTGGACATATCGACGATTTTCGGCTCAGTCTCAGGCAGGTAGTCCTTGACCAGAACTCCCAGTAGTGCACATCGGACTTGGTTCAGCCCGGCCAGGGCGACAGCCTGCTTGACCGTTCCGACCCGTGTCGGCAAACCGGTTTGGGCATTGTTTACCAAGCGCAGGATTTTTGCCGTAAGCACGGGGTCTGTTTCCATGACCCGCGCAAGCTGAGTCAAATCGACATCGTCTCGCATTGAGAGGGTCAGTGCCCGCACCGCCACGGTGGGCAACACCGGCAGTTCCTCAATATGTGAAATCATGGAGCGCAGAGAGGCGGTCATACCCGAAGACCGAGCCTGGCGGTCGCGATCAATACCCATGGTTACAACTCCGGATGAACTTTCCAGAAAAAAAGACAAAATATTGAGCTGTTACGGAACAAGAAGAACACCACCACGCACATACTCCGGTCAATGAAATGCCTCGCTGTATCAATCATTCGGCAGTAATGTCTACGTCTTTCAACCCCTGGATTCGCGAAACCTCCGACACGACTTCCGCCTTGACCGATCAGGAATTCGCTCCAGGCAAACAGTGTCGTCGGACCTTTTCTTCCAGATCTTCAATCCGCACCGGCTTGGCTAGGTAGTCGTTCATGCCCGCGCTCAAGAAGCTTTCTCTGTCTCCGGGCATGACCTTGGCGGAAAGCCCGATAATCGGTATATCCTTTACGTGCCGCAGGCTGTCCCAGTTGCGAATGGCTTTCGTGGCTTGGATTCCGTCCATTCTCGGCATTTGCACATCCATCAGGACGCAGTCGAAATCGTTCTTCGCCAGCAGATCCAAGACTATTTGGCCATCCTCGGCCACCGCGACCTGGTGGCCGACACGCTCCAGCAACAAGCGCACGGTGATCTGATTGGCCGGATCATCCTCGGCATAGAGGATGCTCACCCCCTCCTTTCTCTCGCCGGACCATGTTCCGGGGCGATCCAGGTCCCCGGAACCGCCCTGGGGCACGGTGAACGGCAGAAGCACATGAAAGGTGGAGCCCTCGTCCGGAACGCTCTCCACGGAAATATTTCCGCCCATCAGTTCCACCAGTCGCTTGACAATGGTCAACCCCAGCCCCGCGCCTTGATATTTGCGGGTGATGGAGGAATCCTGCTGCACGAACGGTTTAAACAGATCGTCGAGGCTCTCCTCCGGCATGCCAACCCCGGTGTCGGACACCGAGATCAGCACGCGTAGCCGATTGCCCCGGTTCATCCCCACCGATACAATATCCACGTGAACGTGCCCCTTGTCCGTGAACTTCACGGCATTGCCGATCAGGTTGAAAAGAATCTGGCGCACCCGGACCGCGTCGCCCAGCAGAGTAGCCGGGATGGACGGGTCATACCGCCCTTCCAGGCGAATGCTCTTCTCCTCGGCCGTCAGCGAGAACAGGTCCATGGCGGAATCCGTCACGTCACGGAGATTGATCCGGTCATCACGAACCTCCATCCGACCCGAGTCAATGCTGCAAATGTCCAGAATATCCGAAAGCAGCGATGTCAGGCGATCCGCCGAGGTCAAGGCCAGCCCCACAAAGCGCTTTTGATTCGACTCCAGCGGTGTGCCCTGCATCAACTGCAACAGGCCCATGATTCCGTTGAGCGGCGTGCGGATCTCATGGCTCATGTTCGCCAGAAACGTGCTCTTGGCCTCGTTGGCGGCCTCGGCCGCCTTTTTGGCCACAACCAAGGCCTCGTAAGCGGCTTGCTTGTCCCGACGGTTCTCCGCCTCTTTAAGCTCCCGCATGACCGCCGGCGCGAGCCTGGCCAGCTTGTCCTTCATGACGAAATCATGCACCCCGGCCTTCATGCTTTCCACGGCCATCTCCTCGCCGATGCTCCCGGAAACCAGGATGAAGGGGATGTCCAACCCGCTGCGCTTCAGGACATCGAGAGCCTGAAACGAATCGAACTCGGGCATGACGTGGTCGGAAATGATCAGGTCCCAGGGTTCCTCCACCAGAGCGTCCTGCATGGCCCCCCTGGTTTCCACCCGCTTATAGACCGGTTCCAACCCGGCCTTTTTCAAGGCCCTGACAACCAGCAGCACATCGTCTTCAGAGTCTTCCACGATCAGTACGCGCAATGCGGACATGTTCTCAACCTCCCTTCGGAAGCGGGGGGGATTCGTTCAACACCAGCCAATACAGGCCGAGTTGACGGACCGCATCTATAAATTGATGAAAATCGACTGGTTTACGGATGTAGCTGTTGGCCCCGAGGCTGTATGTTTCCAATCGGTCCCGCTCCTCGCTGGAAGAGGTCAGCATGACCACGGGCAGCAGCCTGGTCGACTCGTTGGCGCGAATCCGGCGCAGCACCTCGATACCGTCCATTCGCGGCAGCTTGATGTCCAGAAGGATCACCTGCGGTTGAATACGCACGTCCCTCCCGGCATACTTTCCTTGCCCGAAGAGGTAGTCCAGGGCCTCCACCCCGTCTTCGGCCACCACCAGCTCGTTCAAAATGTTGTTTTTTTGCAGTGCTCTCCGGGTGAGCAGGACATCGTCGGGGTTGTCCTCCACCAGGAGAATATTTTTGCGAGACATCCGTCCTCCGTTAGACAAGTTGATCTCCGGTGATCAAAACTTCCGGAAGGGTGAAAAAGAAGGTCGCCCCCTTGTCCGGTTCGGCCTCGGCCCAGATTTTTCCGCCGTGTCGCCTGATGATTCGGGCCGTGGTGGCCAGACCTATTCCCGTCCCCGGAAACCGTTCCGGAGAGTGCAGGCGTTGGAAGGCTGTAAACAATTTTCCAGCGTAGGTCATGTCGAATCCGGCCCCGTTATCCTTGAGAAAGAAGACCTGCTCATCGTTCACCATCCGTCGCCCGAATTCGACCCTGGGGAGAAAGTTGTACCGGGTGAACTTCCAGGCATTGTCCAGAAGGTTCTCCAGAACGATCTGGATCAAGGTTGAATCGGCGGTGACGGTCAAGCCCTGTTCCACGACGACCTCCACGTCCCGCTCTGGTTCGGATTCAGCCAAGCCGACCAGAACGTCTTCGGCCAACCGGCTGAGGTTGACGGTTGTCACGATGAGTTCAGCCCGCGACACCCGGGACAGTTTGAGCAGATCGTCGATAAGCAGCCCCATGCGCTGGCTGGCCTTGCGTACCCGTTGCAGATAGTCCCGGCCCTGATCATCCAATCGATCGTGATAATCCTCCAGCAGGGCCTGACTGAATCCGTCGATGCCCCGTAGCGGAGCGCGCAGGTCATGGGACACGGAGTAGCTGAAGGCCTCCAGTTCCTGATTGACCTCCTCCAGCCGAGCGGTCCGCTCCCTGACCCGCTGCTCCAGTTGCTGGTTCAGTTCTCGAAGCTCCATCTCGAACTTCTTCTTCTCCGTGATGTCCTGGGCAAAGACCACGGCGCCGTCACGTCCCTGAAACTGGAAAGGGGCGGCGCTAACGTCCACGAAAAACTCAAGCCCATCAAGCCTGAGATGGATTTGTTCAAGAGATGGTACGGATTCCTTTTCTTCGTTGAGCAACCGAATCCGGGCCAGGACCTCTTGGTGATGCTGAGGATGGACCCGTTCCAGGACCGGACGCCCCAAAAGGCTTTCCGGTGAAACCGTCCCATAGAGGTTCAAAGCCTGTCTATTCAGATAGGCAAAAACTCCGTTGGTCTGAATAAAGATGGGCAGAGAGGCGTTGTCCACCAATGTACGGAATTGACGCTCGTGGAGAATCAACTGTTGGCTCTTTTGCTCCAGAAGCAGAACCTGCCTTCTGAGCGCGAAATAGAGCAAGATCGCCGTGACCAGGACGAAAAACCACCCTTTATAGGTCTGGAACCTGATCAAAATGCCCGGGTCGTCGACCATCAGGCCCAGCAGATGATCGGAAAAAGCGATCCAAATCCCGGCTACCAAGGCGTAGACAATAGCGGTGCGCGAAGGAATATACGATTTGAGCTGGCTGCTGATTTCCGGCATGAAGCATCGTTGCGGCTAAGCAAAGGGGTGAAGGGAGAAAAGCCCAAATTGAAGTGGGCGCATGGGGTGAATTTCAATAAAAAGAACATGCATGTTTCGCACGGGTCGGTACATATTCGACGACTCGACTCAACTTTCCTATTGTATGCCAGCGACAATCGCAAGCATGATCAACACCGCATGGTGGACACGGAAGGCACGGGCACGGCTCGACGCCGACGTCTCTCTATGGCCCCCCGGGACAATTTTGTTCTCACCATTTTTTTCCTGCAAAGGCGGCTGATTTACCCTGTATGGCCCTCCTGTCGGCATTGTGCATCCGGCCAAATCCCGCTAAACAACCCGACACCTCTTCGTGCCAGAGCCAGGGAGCGCCTTCCCGGCTGAACCGAATACTCAAGCCGCAAACCGTCGATTCCAGACGCGAGCAAGACTGATTCCAATCCTCCACCCTCATGGATACCCGACAACGCACGGCATACGCCTACGGTCTGGCCACGGTCCTGCTCTGGTCCACCGTGGCCTCGGCCTTCAAGATTTCCCTGCGCCACGTGGACCACATCCAGTTATTGTGCGTCTCCACCCTGGTCTCCGCCCTGACCCTGCTGGCCGTCCTTGTCGCCCAAGGCAAACTGCGCTCCCTGCGCGGCCTTTCCGGCGCGGACCTGGGCCGCTCCGCTCTGCTGGGACTGCTCAACCCCTTCCTCTACTACCTGATCCTGTTCAAGGCCTACGACCTCCTCCCGGCCCAGGAGGCCCAGCCTTTGAACTACACCTGGGCCATCACCCTGGCCCTGCTCTCCATCCCCCTGCTGGGCCAACGGATCACGGGCCGCGACTTTTTGGCCATGGGCGTCAGCTACCTGGGGGTGCTGACCATCTGCACCCGGGGCGACCTGTTCGGCCTGTCCTTCGCCGACCCGCTGGGTGCGGGGCTGGCCCTGGGCAGCACCGTGATCTGGGCCCTGTACTGGATCTTCAACACCCGGGACGCCATGGACCCAGTGCTTAGGCTGTTCCTGAACTTTGCCTTCGGATTCGCCTACATCCTTCCGGTAACGTTTCTGTTCTCCGATCCCCTGGCCGTAAACCTCCCCGGCCTGCTCGGCGCGGCCTACGTGGGCGTGTTCGAGATGGGGATCACCTTCATCTTCTGGCTCAAGGCCCTGAAGCTTTCCCGGACCACGGCCCAGGTGGGCAACCTGATCTACTTCTCGCCATTCCTCTCACTGATATTCATCCGCATGTTTGTCGGTGAGGAAATCCTGCCCTCGACCATTGTCGGCTTGGGGTTGATCATTTTAGGGAACGTCGTGCAAAAGCGCTCGGAAGGATAAAATGAGCGAAAATATCAACGCTCGCGCCACCCAAATCTCCGCCCTCCTCCGCTCCCGCTACCCGCTCCCCGTGACCATGCTGGACTGGAGGAATCCCTGGGAATTGCTGGTAGCCACGGTATTGGCGGCTCAGTGTACGGACGCTCGGGTGAACATGGTCACGCCGGAGTTCTTCCGGCGTTGGCCGGGTCCGGCGGAATTGAGTTGTGCGCCAGTCGCCGAAGTCGAGAACGTGGTCCATTCCACGGGCTTTTTCCGCCAAAAAGCCAAGAACCTCATCGCCTCGGCCAAGCGCGTCCTCGAAGCATACAGCGGGCAAGTCCCGGACACCATGGCCGATCTACTCACCCTGCCCGGCGTGGCCCGCAAGACCGCGAACATCGTGCTTTCCAATGCCCTGGGCAAGCACGAAGGCATCGCAGTGGACACCCACGTTCGTCGGCTCTCGTTTCGTCTGGGCCTGACGTCCTCCACCAATCCGACGATCATCGAGCGGGATATGATGCAACTTTTTCCCCGCGACCAATGGGGCGACATCAACCACCTCCTGGTCCTCCACGGCCGGGACACCTGCCCGTCCCGCAAACCCCGCTGCCCGGCCTGCATCCTCACAAACCTCTGCCCCAAACACGGACTACCCTGAATTTTGACTCCTGACTCCTGACTCCTGAATTCTGAATTCTGAATCCTGACTCCTGAATCCTGAACCCTAAATACTTCCACCACCATGACCACACCCGGCACCCTCCACATCCTGGCCACGGACGGCCAGGCCAGAACCGCGACCCTGGCCACGGCCCACGGGACCATCCGCACCCCGGTCTTCATGCCCGTGGGCACGGTGGGCTGCGTCAAGGCCCTGAGCCCGGACGACCTCCTGGACCTCAAGGCCCAGATCATCCTGGGCAACACCTATCATCTCTACCTCTTGCCCGGCGATGAGTTGGTGGCCCGGCGTGGCGGGCTGCACGCCTTTTCCGGGTGGAACGGCCCGATCCTCACGGACAGCGGCGGTTTTCAGGTCTTCAGCCTGCAGGGCCTGCGCAAGATCAACGAGGACGGAGTGGAGTTCCGTTCCCATCGGGACGGTTCCAGGCACTTTTTTTCCCCGGAAAAGGTGGTCTCCATCCAGCGCAACCTGGGCTCGGACATCATGATGGTCCTGGACGAGTGCGTGCCCTACGGCGCGGACAAGGCCTACACGGCCAAATCCCTGGGCCTGACCACCCGCTGGGCCGCCCGCTGCCGCCAGGCCTATCCCCAAGGTTCGGGCAACCAGCTTCAATTCGGGATCGTCCAGGGCGGCTTCTTCCCGGACCTGCGCACCGAAAGCGCCCGTCAGATTTGCGACCTGCCCTTTGACGGCTTTGCCATTGGCGGACTCAGCGTGGGCGAATCAAAACCCCTGATGCTGGAGATCATGCGCCATACCGCGCCCCTGCTGCCATCGGACAAACCCAGATACCTGATGGGCGTGGGCACACCCATGGATATTCTGGACGGGATCGAGGCGGGCATTGACATGTTCGACTGCGTCCTGCCCTCCCGCAACGCCCGCAACGGCACCCTGTACACCTCCCTGGGCAAGGTGAACATCAAGCGCGCCGAGTACAAGGAGGACGACGGACCTCTGGACCCCAACTGCGGTTGCTACGCCTGCACCCGGTTCTCCCGGGCCTACCTGCGTCATTTGTACATGGCCCGGGAACTGCTGGCCTACCGCCTGAACACCATCCACAACCTGCACTACTTCCTGGCATTGACCCACGGCGCGGCCCAGGCCATACTTGAGGGCAATTTCGCGACCTTCAAAGCCGAAGTGGAGGCCGTTCATGCCCATGCCTGAAGACCTGAGTCCCGCCCAGTACGACCTGCTTCTGAATCAAGCCCGCGTTCCGGAGCATTCCATTCATTACATGAAGGCTGTGTCCAGCGGACGGCCCTTTCTCCAGAATGACTACCTGTTTCTGCACGCCGAGGACTGGCTCCTGGCCGTGGGCTATGCGATCCATGGGGGCGATGATCCTCCCGAGGCCTTTGACCAGGCCTTGCAAGAGGCCCGCCGCGAAACCCGGGCCGTGAACTGCTGGGCCATCTGCCCGGAACTGCCGGAACGTCTTCACATGTATCGCACCAACCAGGACCACTATTACGTCCTGCCCGCTGACGCCCCGACTCCTTCCCGCCTGTCCCGCCTGGCGGACAAAGCCGCAACCCGGCTGACCGTAGACCGGAGTACCGCCTTCACCGCGGCCCACCGCCGTCTCTGGGCCGAATTCACCGGCCGGGTCGCCCTGCCGCCCGCGGTGCGCGAACTCTACGCCCGCACCGAGAGCGCCCTCCCTCAGTGTCCGGACCTGTTTCTGCTCAATGCCTGGGACGACCAGGGCAATCTCGCCGCCTGTCTGCTCCTGGACACCGCGCCGCGCCCGTTTCTCAGCTACCTGCTGGGAGCGCATTCGCGCCAAAACCACACCCCCTACGCCTCGGACCTGCTGTTCCGGGAGATGATCCGCATCGCCCGGGAAGCGGGCAAGGAATACCTGCACCTGGGGCTGGGCGTGAACCCGGGCATCCGTCGGTTCAAGGAAAAATGGGGTGCATCGCCGGCAACGGCCTACGAAATGGCCGAATGGACCGAAGCCCCGGATTTTCGCGACGACCTGGGCGATTTGATGCGCACCATGGTCCATATGCCCCACGTCCAGATGACCAGGGAGCAGTACTGGAACAGCCTGCCTCCGCAGCGCCCCTACCGGCTGATCTGGGAACTGGAGAAGAACGGCAGAACGTCCTGGATCGGCGGGACCGCGCATTTTTTCTGCTGCAGTTTCGAGAGTTCCATGCGCCGGCTATTTGAAAAGGTGGACACCGTGATCTTCGAAGGTCCGCTGGACCAGGCCAGCCTGGACCACGTCGCCCGGATCGGCCAGACTCCGGAGACGTCTTCACCCAGGTTGATGGACGCCATGACCGACGAGGAATTCCGCAAGCTGGAACGCGTGGTCAACGGACCACGCGGCTTCTGGGCCAGATTCCTGGGCACGGAGGACCCCAACCCCATCGATGTCCGGCAATATCTGGCAGAAAACCGGCACTGGTACGCTTTTTTCTCCCTCTGGACACACTTTTTACGCCGCCACGACTGGAATCACTCCGTGGACCTGGAGGCTTGGCACCTGGCCCAGGAGATGGGCAAGGAGGTCCGGGGCATGGAAACCATCGACGAGCAGATCGCCACCCTGGAAAGCGTCCCCGTGGAGCGTATCGTGCGCTTTTTTCGTCAGTGCGGCCTCTGGAAAGGGTTCATCCGCCGGAACATGCGCGCCTACCTCAAGGGTGACCTGGACGCCATGATGGGCACCAGCGCCGAGTTCCCCTCCCGCACGGACCTGGTCATCGACCGCCGCGACGCTGTGTTTCTGGAGCGGATGCTGCCCCGGATCACCACCGGGCGCTGCGCCGTGTTCGTGGGCTCGGCACACATGTTCAATCTGCAAAAAATGCTGGCCGATTCCGGATTCACGGTCCGCAAACTGCGGAAAATCTGATGCTCGGCCCGGATCGCCTGGACCATGTCGCCGCGAACGCCGTGGTTCCGGAGCAGCTCGTCTGCTACGTCCGGGCCGTGGCCGGGAGCACGCCGCGCCTGTTCGACACCTGCCTGGGCTACGAAACCCCGGACGATCTGGTGCTCATCGGCTACCCTCTGCACGATCCCCCGCGGAGTCTCTTGGACGAGCAGGCCCTTTCCCGGTCCGTGGATCTGGCCCTGGAATCCAGCAAGGCCCCAAAAATCAGCGTGCTCGCGGCCACCCGCCCCAAACAGGCCCCCGCCGTCGCGACGGGAGAGGCTTCTTCGGAAGACTCCTCAGACAATATCCGGGACGCCTACCTGGCCCTGCCCATTCCCCCGCCCGCGCCAAAACAGAAACTGCGCAACCTGCTGCGCCGGGCCGAACGCGAAGTGACCCTGGACCAAGGCCGAACGTTGGACCAGGACCATCTGGCGCTGATCGACCGCTACCTGGTGTCCCGGGACCTGGAATCGGGAACAAGGCTCATCTTCCGCAACATTCCGGCCTATGTGCAGGCCTGTCCGGGTGCGCTGGTAATTTCCGCATGGTTGAACGAAACAGATGATGCTCCGCGCCTGGCCGGGTTTGTCGTGGGAGATTTCACCTCCCTGAGCACGGCCTGCTACATGTTCGCCTTCCGCGACCCGGACATCGCCCCGCCGGGAACCGCGGACCTGCTGCTGCACGCCCTGCTCCTGGAAGGCGAAAAGCGTGGCCAGATCCGCATGAACCTGGGCCTGGGCATCAACCCGGCCATTCGGTACTTCAAGCAAAAGTGGAGAGCGGAGACCTTTCTGCCCTGCGTGGAAACGAGTTGGGAGCGTCGCCCAAAGGGGTGGCTGGAGCGGCTGCGGAATTTCATCGATCGATGATTTCCAGATACCCAGCGATTCCACATCATATCGGC
>SKYX01000246.1 GCA_007127655.1 Desulfonatronum sp. | reverse complement strand
GCCAACAAGGCCGGAAGCCCGATGCTGGCCTTCAGGAACTCTTTCATGACCAGGCTTTGCTTTGCGTAGAGGGTGTAGTGCTCCAGGGGATTGTCCTGATTCAGAATGCGTTGAAAGGATCGGCGGGAGAGAATGGCGTCATCGGAGGCGACTTTCCGAAGGTTTTCGATGTACGGTTGCAGGGTTCGCAAAATCTCCTGTTCATCCATGGCCCGAACGCGCTTGCTCATGGCCACCAGGGCGTCGGGTTCCGGGAGGTTGTCCGACTCCATCAACCGGACCAGACTCTGGGCGAAGCGCTGGCAACCGTTCCGCACGTGATTGGGGCGAACCATGTTCATCCCGGACCAACCGGCTCGGACCCATTTGAACATGGCGTGTTGAGTGCGGTCCGGATCGACGGGGTCCGCCGACAACACAGTCACGGAAAAGGAGTCGAACATGTACGAATTGACCCATCCCAACCCACCGGTGGTCAGCCCTTCCTCATCCGTGTAAAAGTAGTTCCAGCCCCAGTCCTCGCCGATCACCACGCCCTTGCGGCCAACGCTGGACTGGTCCGCCTGTTTGCTGACTGACAGCAGGTATTTCTCCCCTTCATGGTTGATCATCACGATCATGCGATCCGTCTGGTAGGTATAATACCCACCGGTGTTCACGTCCGGAGTGTTCTCCTCAAGTTCCTGTCCCCGGACCACGACGATTCGCCCCTCTTCGAGGTTGCTCCAGAGCTCGGGAATGTTCTCCTCAGGATCTTCCAACCATTTGCCGACGCGGACCACGGAAGGGTGAAGCAGAGAGGGTGGCAACTCGGGGTGATAGATGTACTTCACGATTCGGTCCACGGGAGAGGAAACGGCGTATCCGTAGTAGCCCCCGGTGGCATTCAACAAGCCGGGAACTTCCCAGTCGTCCCGATTGAAGACGGTGTTCCGGGCGAAGCGCACAAGGGGAAGCAAATCCTGCGTCTCAATGGGACCACGGTCCTGGATACGTTCGATCAGCATGGACATGGCCGAGGCCACAGGCTCCGGAAAATCCTGGGCATCGCCTGCACGAATGGTGGATGCGGTGGCGAAAAGGATTGTTATCCCCAGGAAGAAGGCCGCTACGGACACCGAAGGACGCGCCTTCGGGCAGCGGAAGAGTTGGGACATGGCATGGCTCCAAAAAAATGCTTGAGAATCGTAAAGGGCGGGTCGCAAAGCATCGCTTTGCAGTCGATTCGCTGATGGCGAGGATTTGTCCGTTCGAAAAAAGGCACGATGACCAAGTTGACGCTCGGTCATGTCGCCTGTTGCGTTTAGATTCCTACCAACATCTTTTGCAAAATAAAAGGTCACTGGGAGAACAAAAACATTCAGAAAAACGGATTGATTGAGGGAGACAAGGGAATCTCTTGAGATAGAACGACTGTGAAACAGGGTCATGGCGGACGCAATGTTTTTCTGCAGGCTACAGAAAAGAACGATATCAAACGGTTGCAGGGGTTAGCCTTTGAAGGGCTTTTTCAGCTTTACCTTTTTTACATTTCTGTGTAGCAGAACGTCCAGTCACAATTCTGTACATTATACATTTTTTTAAAGGGAGTCGTTGATGTCGGCAAAAGAAAAGCATTCCCGCGAGTCGCTTCCGGAGCAGGAAGCGCCGGATGACAAAGGCTTTGGAGAACGATTCGAGTCGGAGATTGGCACGCAGTCCCGCGCCTTTTTTGAGAAGCTCGTGGAGCATTGGCAAAAGTTGGCTGCGGCGGCCGCGGTGTTCGTGGTTCTGGTTGCCGGATATGCCGGGTTCAACGCCTACCAGGAACGCCAACTGGCCAACAGCGAACAGGCCTTGAGCCAAGCGCTGCTGGAAAACCAGGGCGTCGAGCGGCTGGAGGCGTTGATGCGGCTGCGGGGAGAGATGGCTAAGCCCCTGCTGCCCCGCCACCACCTGGAAGCGGCCAAGGCGGCCCAGGATATCGGAGACTGGGCAACGGCCCAGGAGTATTGGAAACTGCTGGTCGAGACAGGACCCGACAACTGGAAGTCCTTGGCCCGAATGGGACGGGCAACGGCCCTGCTGCATTTGGGCCAGGCCGATGAGGCCGTGACGGAACTGACAGCCCTGCGCACCGGTGCTTCCGAGGAATTTCTGCCCATCGTGCTGCTCCAACTGGCCGAAGCCGCCGAGGCCGCTGGAAACTGGGAACTGGCCTTGCAGACCTTTGAAGACTTGCAGGCTCGGGAGGATGGCCAACAGTCAGACTATCTGGCCTTCAAGGCGAGTCAAATTCGTCAGCGCATGGCCGGGGAATCGTCATAGTAGGGGCGACCGGCCGGTCGCCCTTACGCCTTGTCGCGCTCCGCCATGCAGTTTCCCGCGGTTCAGCGAACCATTCTGTTTTCGACCGCGCGGTTCGCCACGCGGCCAACTCCAACCGATATTGATGAGGTACCACGACGTATGGACATTCTTCTTTCAGGACAAACCGGTGAAAAACACCTGCTGTTGGGCAACGAGGCCATCGTTCGCGGAGCACTGGAGGCCGGAGTCAGCTTTGTGTCCTGCTATCCGGGCACGCCGTCGTCCGAGGTTCCGGACACCTTTTTCCGGCTCAGCGACAAAGGCGGCTACGGCTTCGAATACTCGGCCAACGAAAAGGTCGCCCTGGAGGTCGGCATCGGGGCAACTTTAGGTGGGGCCTCGACTCTGGTAACCATGAAGCATGTAGGCGTGAACGTGGCCGCGGACCCGCTGATGAGCGTGGCCTATTTCGGGGCCCCCGGAGGTCTGGTGCTGCTCAGCGCGGACGATCCCGGCTGCCATTCCAGCCAAAACGAACAGGACAACCGCTATTATGCCCGGCTGGCGGGCATGCCTTGCCTTGAGCCTTCCAGCGCCCAGGAAATGAAGGATATGACCAGGGCGGCCATGGATCTGTCCCGGCAGTTTGAGCAGCCGGTCATGTTGCGCACCAGCACCCGGGTCAACCACCAGCGCGGTGAAGTGGTCTTCGGAGAGATGCAACCGCCGGTGCAGGGCGCACCTTTTGTCTCCGATCCCCGACGGTTCGTGATCATCCCGGCCGTGGCCCGGGCCAGACATAAGATCCTGCTGCAAAAGCTGGAAGAATTGCGGCAAGAGGCGGAGAAATCTCCACTGAACAAGATTTCCGGCCAAGGCGACGTGGGCTGTATCAGCTCGGGCATCAGCCGGGTCTACCTCAAGGACGCCCTGGCTGATCTGGACCTGCTGGACAAGGTCCAGGTTCTGGAGCTCGGCTTTTCCTATCCGCTGCCAGTCAAAAAGATCGAAGACTTTTTGCGCGGGCTGTCCAAGGTGATCATCGTTGAAGAAGGCGAGCCGATCCTGGAGACCGAGATCAGCGCCCTGGCCCACCGCCTTAGCATTGAGGTGGAAATCCACGGCAAGAGCGAGTACCTGCCGCATTTTGACGAGTATTCCTCGCTGATTGTGAAGCAGGGTTTGAGCGCGGCCCTGGGGTTGCCTCAAGCTACGGCGAAGCCCTGTCCCGTCCCGCAAGGCCTGCCCATGCGTCCGCCGAACATGTGTCCCGGCTGTCCGCACCGAGCCGCATTCTACAGCGTGCGCCAGGTCTTTGGCGACGAGGCCCTCTATTCCTCGGACATCGGCTGCTACACCCTGGGCGTTCTACCGCCGCTGCGGGCCGCGGACACCTGTGTGTGCATGGGGGCCTCCATCTCCACGGGCTCGGGGCTGGCAAAAGTCAGCGGTCGCACCGTGGTGGCCTATATCGGGGACTCCACCTTCTTCCACTCCGGAATCACCGGTCTGGCCAACGCCGTGTTCAACCACCACGATATCCTGGTGGTCATCCTGGATAACAAGACCACAGCCATGACCGGTCAACAGCCCCATCCCGGGGTGGAGCACACCTCCAAGGGACCGAACACGGCCCGGGTGGACATCCTGGCCCTGGTCAAGGCCTGCGGAGTAGAGCACGTCCGGGTTCAGAATCCTCTGAACATGAAGGCCACCAAGGAGGTGCTGGAGGAACTCAAAGCCCTGCCTGGGGTCCGGGTGCTCATCGCCGAGGAGCCCTGCCCGCTCTTCGCCAGGCGGGTCATGGGCCGGAAGCGCCCGGCCACGGCCGTGGTGGAGGAAGGCTGCGACGGGTGCAACGAGTGCATGGACCATCTCGCCTGCCCGGCCTTTTTCACCCAGGACGGCAAGATGGTCATCAATCCTGACCAGTGCAACGGCTGCATGTTCTGCGTGCAGCTTTGTGAACACATCAAACCCCGGAAAAGGAGCTGACCATGTCCCGTTTGCGAATTTTTTTCACCGGCGTGGGCGGACAGGGCACAGTCACGGCGACCCGCTTACTGGCTCAGGCCGCTCTGGATGAAGGCATTCCCGTAGTGGCCGGGGAAGTTCACGGCATGGCCCAGCGCGGCGGCATCGTGGAATCCACGGTACTCATGGGCGGATACGTCAACCCGCGGATCAGCCCGGGCGAGGCCGACGTGCTGTTGGGATTCGAACCGTTGGAAACCCTGCGCGCCCTGCCCTATCTAGCCCCAAGGGGCCTGATCTTGAGCAGCAGTGAGCAGCTCCCCCCGGTCAGCGTCTGTTGCGGACGGGAGCAGTCCCCGCCCTTCGAGGAGATGGAGCGCATGGTCCGGGAATGCACTCCGCATGTGCACTTCCTGCCCTGCCAGCGTCTGGGTCTGGAGGCCGGGGCACTCCAGGCCGGCAACCTGGCCTTGCTGGGAGCGCTCTGCGCCCTGAACCGCCTGCCCTTCGAAATGGAGCGCATGGAGAAGACCATCACGGCTTCTTTGGCGCCCAAACTGGTTGACGCCAACATCAAGGCCCTGCGTCTCGGTGCCGCGGCCGTGGCCTGATCACCTCAAAACCTCTTGAAGGCGCGGCGGTTCCTCTCACACGGCCGCCGCGCCTCTGTTCTTTTTATCGAAATCGACCCATTATCGAACAAGGACCCCATGCCTTCCCGAGCCGTCACATTGGACAATCTCTCCCTAAGCCTGGATACCCTGAAGGAAATACTGGACCAGATGCAGCCGGACGTGCACCTGGAAACCAGCCTAAAGGCCGTGCTCCAGGTTCTGTCCCACAACCTGGGGTACGTGCGCAATTTTTTGGCTATTTACGATTCCGAAACCCGCAGTCTGAAGCTGAGCCTGACCCACGGGCCCCAGAAGCCGTCCCAGGTTTCCTATGGGGAAGGCCAGGGCGTCACCGGACAGGTACTGGCCAAAGGCGAGGCGATCATCGTCCCGGTGATCGGGGAACACCCGGATTTTCTGAACTGGGCCTTTGGGCGGGGCAAGGAAGAGATGGACACACTGGCCTTTGTCTGCGTCCCCGTGGTGCAGGAAGGCCGCGAAAACAAGGAGCGGGAAATCCTCGGCGTACTCAGCGTGGATCTGCCCACGGCGCCGATGCAGGTCTTACAGACCCACTGTCGCTTTTTGGAGGTGGTGGCCCGAATCATCGCCCACCGGGTAGCCCGGCTCCAGGAGGACATGGCCCGGCAGCAGCACTTTCTGGAACAAGGACTGGCCGTCTACGATCCCGGCTTTTCGCCCAAGAACATCGTGCATGCTTCGAAGAGCATGCGCCTAGTCTTGCAGCAGATTTCCCAGGTGGCCCCCAGCCGGGCCACGGTCCTGCTACGCGGCGAATCCGGCACGGGCAAGGAACTCCTGGCCGAGGCCATCCACACGGCCAGCCCCAGGGCTGGTCAGCCGCTGATCCGCCTGAACTGCGCTGCCCTGCCCGCGGAACTGGTGGAAAGCGAACTGTTCGGCCATGAAAAAGGGGCCTTCACTGGGGCGGTCCAGAGCAAAAAGGGCCGCTTCGAGCTGGCCCATCAGGGGACACTGTTCCTGGACGAAATCGGCGAACTCAGCCTGGACGCCCAGGCCAAGGTGCTCCGGGCCATCCAGGAAAAGGAAATCCAGCGCTTGGGCAGCGAGCAGACCATCACCGTGGACACCCGGCTGGTCTGCGCCACCAATCGCCCCCTGGAAGACTTGATCGCAACCGGGCAGTTCCGCGAAGACCTGTTTTATCGGATCAACGTCTTCCCCATTTATGTCCAGCCCTTGCGGGAACGCCGGGAGGACATCCTGCCCATGGCCGAGCATTTTCTGAGTGCCTACGCCAAGGAATACGGCAAAGAGATCAAACGCATCTCCACCCCGGCCCTGGATCTGCTGACCCAGTACCATTGGCCCGGCAATGCCCGGGAGCTGCGCAATTGCCTGGAACGGGCCGTGCTGCTCTGTACCGAGGAAGTCATCCGCACCTACCACCTCCCCCCCACCCTCCAGACCGCCGAAAGCTCGGCCACGGACATGGACCTCTCCTTCGGCGAGGCCGTGGCCAAATTCGAGCAGGAAATCATCGTCGACGCCCTGAAAAAAGCCCGGGGCAACATGCTCCAGGCGGCCCGCGAGCTGCGGATCAGCTACCGGATCGTGAACTACAAGATCAAGAAATACGGGATAGAGCCCAAAAAATTCGCCACCAGGGTCGCAAACAAGTAGGGGCGGGGTTCAAACCCGCCCCCTGTCGAAACCCGCCTTTCCGTCACCGACGATAAAACGCCGTCCCGTCCGGGATCTTTTCCAGACAACCCAACATGATCTGACGCCGTCGGCCCGGGTTGAGCAGCTCCATAAACGCGGGAATGTCGAGTTCCGAGGCGGTCGCCGCGACCTCCTCGGAGGCTCTGGCTGACTCGGGCAGAAGACCGGCAAACAGGTCGATCACATCGGATTTCACGATCCTGGTCAGCAAATCCTCCACAACCGAATCTTCCAGGTTCAGCAAGTCGGCGCAGTGCTTGATTTCCGTGAACCGGGCCGGAAAATGTTCCGGTGGCCAGCGTCTGGCCAGCTTGACGAAGGCCTGCCGGACTTCCTCCGTCGTGGCGTCCGGGGAAACGCGCAGGGTGCGGGTGCATTTTGCAAACATGGGCATGTCTCACTAGCTGAGTGTTGAAAAAGTCCTTTTCCGGCAGTGCGTTCAAAAACCCCAAGTGCAAGGAGCCAAAAAAGTTCTAGGTCGAGGCGTATTTACTGATACGTGAGAGTTTTAACTTTTTGCGGCGACGCAGCAATTGGGGATTTTTCAACGGACTGCTAGAAAAGGGTTCGCTGCTTTTTACGCTGGATGGCTTGTCGTTTGAGCTTTGGAGTGGCTTTGGGAAGCAAGGCCTTTTGGACGAGGCCCAGCGCCTCCTTGAAGTCCGCGTTGGGAGGGTCGGCGACCCAGCCTCGTTCGCTCCAGAGGGCCAACAGGTCGGGGAACAACTGCTTGCGTCCGAAGTGTTCCAGTTCAGTGACGACCTGCAGCCATTCGTTCCGGCGGGTAAGCTCCTCCGGAATGCGGAAAATCACGTCCAGCAGGAATTGTCTGCTGACCACCGACCCTCCTCGCCAGGACAGCATCCATAAGAGCAACTTGACCGCCAGACCCGGCGGCGGGAAGCCCGTAAAAAAAGCTGCCGCCTGTTTTTTGCTCCTGGGCAGGACATCGAAGCCGGTTTGGCTGGTCATGCGGAAAAAGCCGGAAAGCGGGGCGGTATCGGGCAGATTATCCGCCATGTAGCGCAGAAGATCCTCATCGGGCCTGCCCCCCAAAAACATCCGAAAGAACGGATTGGCGGACTCCATATTGATGGTGCTATCAACGATGGCCGTTGCCGCGGCATCCAGGAGCCGCGCCCAGGAAGGGGCCTCCAAATACGGCCGCCAAACCTCCAGGGCTTCCTCGGCGGCCTCTGAAAAGTCCAAACCTCCAACGAGATGGTCACAGTCCTTTTCACTCAGGGCCATGGCCTGCTGAATCCGGTCGCCGGCCAATTTGTTCATGAGCGCTTTGGCCTGTTTGTCCGGAAAGACATCATCGGCCAGTTCCGCGAGATGGAGCAGGCTGATATCCGGAAACCGCGGTGGAGAAGCAAGTTCGCGCAAGTAACGGACTTGTCTTTCGAGAAAGTCAAATGGGGCTGTTCTCACCAACCCATCCCAAAGAGTAAAAGGGAGCCTCCCAGCCTGGGCCTGGGTTCCCAACCGCTCCTGGATGTCGACCATGTCGCGGAGCCAGGCCGCGATGTTCGTCCGCACATCGTCCATCTCGGAATCATCCTCCCCGAAGGGCGAAGGGCTTCTCCCCGCCGCGAAATCCTCCAGGGCCTTGATGCCCAGCGCCGCCAGGACGTAGCGCTCCCGGATCGACCAGACGTCGGCCCGCAGCAGCCGGACGCAGGTTTGGTGCAGTACCAGACTCCGCTGTACTCCATGTGAGGAGATATAGTCCAAGAAGGCGGCCTGGATCGCCTGATACCGGGGAGTGGCCCGCGCGGCTGGATCGAGCCTGGACGGATACAGCAGGCGCAGCGACCGCCGGAGTTCCGTCCGGATCCCTGGAGCAAATGATCTGCCGGCCTGATCCAGGAGCATGTCGACCAGGCCGTGCAAGGCGGGATGGTCGGTGAAGGTGAATTTGTTGTGGGTGAGCATCCCCAGGATACGCAACGCCGTGGCCGACTCCCCCTCGCGTTGCAGCTCAAAGAGGTGTTTGCAGATCCCGACCAGGATTTGCAGGTCCACGGCAATGTTACGTTTACCCGCGGCCACAAGCGGGGGAGACAAGGCCTTGGCATGCTTCTCCAGCGTCTTGTATGTGCTGATGGTCTTGGGTTGAAACCCGGCCTCGCGCAGTTTGTCGCAACTCTGCACAAATCCCTTGAGCGCTTTGGTGCCCTGATCCGCTGCTCTTTTGGGCAAACCCCGCTCAGCGACTTCTCGGGCGTCCCGGAGGACGGCTTCCCGGGCCTCGATCATCGCGGTGCGCAGGGTGTCAAAGGGCGCGGGCAGGTCCGCTGGAACGGCCTCTAACTCGATCGATGAAACATCGGAATCCAGGAAGCGGTGGTAGAGTGCTGTCAGATCCAGACAGGCCTGGACATCCCCGGGCAATACAGGTCCTGACCGCAGCATTTCGAACAGGGACGGCAGCATGTTCGGGGTCCGGTCCACGAACAGCGTTTGCACCAGCAGGTTGAATACTGCGTCCCCCCAGCGGTCGTGGAGGTCCTGAGGCAGCGGTTCGGCATAGCGGCGCAGATATAAGGCCACGAATCCGTCCCATTTCCCCTCCTGCCAATAATGGCGCAGCTTGGATTCCGGTCTGGACTGCTGAGCGTGCTTTTGCTTTTTGCCTTTCCTGGACGGCTTGGTCCGTTTTTTTGCCATATCTCTCCCGCCTTGAACGTCAACCCGCCTTCAGTTCATCCAGAAAGTCCAACAACCGTTCTTCAGCCTCTTCCACGGCATCGTCGTCCTCGTCCTCCAGGGCCCGTTCATAGGCCGTGATCAACTTCAGCAGATCGCCCGCCTCGGTGTTGCCGTCGTTTCGCAGTTGCTCCAAGGCATTGCGGGCTTTTTGCAGAATATAGTTCAAGAGCTGCGGAGACGTTTCCGCGTCGTCGGGCTCATCGCCGTCGTCGTTCTGGTCATCCAGATCCAGGTCGATAATCTCGTCTTCCAGCACGTCCCCGAACTGCTGCCCCCGTCGCCGGGAATCCAGGTTTGCCTCTTTCATCTTGCTGTAGCCCTTCTGTTCCACGCGGACGTGAATGATGCCGTCCAGGTCGTAGGCATACTCAATGAGAATCGGGCTGTTGGCCGGAGCCGGGACCAGGCGCAGGCCGATCTTGCCGATCAGCTCGCATTCGTCGGGCTCCTGGGATTCGCCCTGGTAGACCGTGACATTTACTGCGTCCTGTTCCGGAGCAACGGTGTAGAACAACTCGGACCGCCGCACTGGAACCTGGGTGTTCCGGGGGATGATTGGGACCACTCGCAGTTGACGATCGAACTCTCCGGTCAACGCCGCCGTGCCCAGTGAATGAGCCGTGACGTCGATAAAAACGTGTTCGCAGGACTGCCCGGTGATGATTCCGCCCTGAATGGCCGCCCCTTTGGCCACGCACAGGTCCGGATCCACCGGAGGCTTGCGGGACGGGCCGAACATCTCGTCCATCAGCCGGATCACCCCCGGAATCCGGGTGCAGCCGCCCACCAGCAGGACCTGGTGGATGTCCGCGGCACGCAAATTGGCCTCGCCCAGGGCCTTGTTCACCTCGTCCCGGGTGGCATCCAGGTAGTCCTGGATCATGTCCTCGAACCGATCCCGGGACAGCTCCAGACTGATGTCGATGGTCTTGTCGCCACCCACCGACAGCAGGGCTTCCTCGATCCGGACGTAGGGCGCCGAGGACAGGCCGATCTTGGCCTGTTCGGCCGCGGCCAGGAGCCGGGCCATGGCCGGACGGTGGGGGCGGGGGTCGAGATGGTGTTTGGTCTTGATATGGTCGACGCAAAACTCCAGGATTTTCTGGTCGAAATCGTCGCCGCCCAAGCGGGTGTTGCCCGTACTGGCCAGCACTTCCGTGATCTCGCCGATGCGCAGGACCGACACGTCGAAGGTCCCGCCGCCCAGGTCGTAGACCAGGGCCAACTGCTCGCCGTTGCCGGCCGGTTCGTCCAACTGGAGATGGTTGTAGAACAGGGCCGCCGCGCTGGGCTCGTTGATGATCCGCTCCACCTTCAACCCGGCCAGTTCGCCCGCCGCGCGCGTGGCCCGGCGCTGGGCGTCGGAAAAATAGGCCGGCACGGTGATCACCACGTTCTTCACCTCTTCACTCAACCGACTTTCAGCCTGCTCCTTGAGATAGGTCAGAATATGGGCTGAAATCTGCTCCGGAGAGTAAGATTTCCCCGCGATTTCAACGGGGTCTGGGTCGCCCATGCGCCGCTTGACCGAGGCGATGGTCTGCTCCGGATACAGCAGGGCGCGGTTCCGGGCGCGTTGGCCGACTATAACCGAATCGCCCTCAAAGCTGACCACCGAGGGGACGATGGGGGACCCGTCCACCAGGATGACTTCGGGCTTGCCGTCCCGAAGCAGGCTGATGCAGGAGTTGGTGGTCCCGAGATCAATGCCGAAAATGGAAGTCATGAATCTTCTCCGTGAAGGATGCTGAGATGAGAGGTGCGCTTGTTGACCACAACCAGGGCAGGGGGGTTGGGCTGGCCGTAAATCAGGAAACCGGGCCGGACCACATCCAGGACGGTTGCGTCCGGAAAGGCCGGATCGTCGCGGGTGTCGCAGGCTTGATGCCGGGCGTCGTCAAACGTCTCATGCAAGTCCCAGATAATTTCAATGCCCTGGGACTCCAGGAACACGCTGAACTTGTTTTCAGCTTGGCGCAGGGACTCGTCGTTGCCGTCCTGGTGCGCGATGTAGCGAGCAAACGCCTCGGCAAAGGCCAAAAGTTCTTGCTGCCCACTGTCCTGGCGTTCGGCAAGCAGGGCGTAAACCGCATCCAACTTTTGCTCCTGGGATTCCCGGACCATGTCCTGGGCCACCCCCTGGCGGCGAACCTGGGTGGCCGTCTTGCGCAGTGCTTCGTCGATCCGCTCCAGCGACTCCCCGAGTTGCTCACCCAGCGTGGAGAAATGCTCCTGGAGTTCTGCGCGGATCGGTTCCAAGGGGTCGGGCTTTTTCTTGAACAAGGAAAACAAATCGTTCCTCCCAAATGGATGTTTTGTGGTTCACGGTTCAGCGGTTCAGGGTTCACGGTTGGAGGACGGCACGAACGCGGTCAGGCGTAGGGGGGCGAGTTTGAAACTCGGCCCTTACCTCGGCAGGATGCGCAGGTAGAGGTCGCCTTGCCAGGGGCCGATCTTGCGGCCTTTGCCCTTGAGGCGGACGGGTTGGCCCGGGATAAAGTCCGGCGGCAGGGCCACGTCCAGGGTGGTGGCGGGGCCGCGCCAGCCTTGTTGAATCTGGATGCGGACGTGTTTGCCGGGGAGAAGCTGGCGGCGGGGAAAGGTAACCGTCTGTTCGTCGTCCAGTTGGCGGCGCAACCAGCTTCCAACGCGGTCCTTGAAGCTTCGGGAGAAGTCCAGCTCCAGCTTGCGATCCCCCCATTCCACGCGCAGCACCTTCTTGACGTGTTCCTCGGCGGACGCCGCGGTCCGCCCGCGTCCCGTTCCCCGGACCTGACTGTAGATGTCTTCATAGACCTGGCGGGCAAAGGGGTCCTTGAGCAAATCCTTAAGCAGATCCTCCCGCTGGTACGCCGCCTGGCGGCGATAACGGGAGTGGGCCGTCTTGGCGTAGCGGGAACTGGAGAACCAGTCGCTTTCCGATGTGCCCGTCGAAGCGCCGCCGGTCGTTCCCTGGGCGTCCTTGGGTCGTGTGCCGCCGGCTTGTGGACGGCTGCTTTTCGGTCCCGGAGGCGGTTGACCAGCGGCTCCGGATTGGGTTTCCAGGTGCCGGGAAACCGTGATGTAGGCCTCGTTCAGTTCCTGAAAGCGGCGAGATGCGTCGGGCATGTCCGGATGCAGGTCCGGGTGGTAGGCAAAGGCCAGCTTGCGGAAGGCCTTTTTGACGTCTTCCAGGGGGGCGCTGGGCGAGACACCCAGAATTTTGTAGCTGTTATTCAAGGACATGGCTGAACCGGTCCGGAAAGAATGACTTCAGGTCATGCGGCCAGGGGCGGTCAGGAGGCGTCTTGCGCATCCCTCCCGCGCAGGGCATTCGGGCCGACGTCCGAAAACGGCTCCACCTCCAGGCTTCTCAGATACGTCTCTCCCTGGGCGATGAATTCGGCATGACCCGGTTCGGGATTGATGCCCGGACAGGCATCCTGGGCCATTTCCCAACTGGTCGCATCCACCATGTTGCCCCGAAAAAAAGGCCAGGCCCGGCAGATCGTGGGTTTGGCCGGATGCACGGTGCAGCCTTCGGCAAAGAAGATGCACCATCCTTTGGCGTCGGTCCGCAACCGGTTCTTGCCGCTGACCGTCTCCACGTAGGCCGCGGCAAAGGCCGGGCGCTCCATGCCCAGGTGGCCGCAAAGACGGTTCACATCGGCTTGGGTGAGTACGATGCCCCCCTCGCCCTGGCAGCAGCCGCCGCAGCGCAGACAGGTGAACGCGGCGTTTTCCTTTGGATTATCCATGGACTGCAAGGCGTTGGTGTTCAATCATCAGACAAAGGTCCTCAACCACATGCACGCCGGCCGCCTGAAGCAACTCCCGGGCTTCGTGGTTGGCTATGCCGGTCTGCATCCAGAATATTCCGGGCAAAGGAGACAGCTCCAGGCATTCCCGCGCATGATCCACACAGAACTGGGGAGCGCGAAAAACATCCACGAGGTCGATGGGTTCGGGAATGTCCTGAAGGTGGGCATAGGTGGGCAATCCCCAGACGTCCTTGCGAACGGGGTGAACAGGGAAAATGGTGAAACCGCTGTTGATCAGGTACCGGCCGACCCGATCCACGGGACGTCCGGGGACGTCCTTGGCCCCGAGCACGGCGATGGTCTTGACCTGAGCCAGACGGGCGGCTAGCTCAGCGAGATTGAGCATGTGAGAACTCCTTTGAGGGACAGGCCGCTGGGCAGTGAGTTGAAACGAAAAAGGTCTACCCCACGATTTTGGGCAAGTAAACAATTACGGTTGTTGCGAATCGGCAACACAAGGGCGGGAGTTGAAATGTCGGAACAACGCATCAGCGCGGCGGAAGCCCTGGGACTCTGGAACGATCTGAACGTCATCGAAATCGGGGCCCTGGCCCATGCCGGACGGATGGCCATGCATCCCGACAGGCTGGTGACGTATATCGTGGACAGAAACATCAACTACACCAACATCTGCGTGTCCGGATGCCGATTTTGCGCCTTCTTCCGACCGCCGGGCCATGCCGAGGGCTATGTTCTGGCGTTGGACGAACTGGGCGAGAAGGTCCGGGAAACCATGGCGCTCGGCGGGCGACAGATCCTGCTCCAGGGCGGGATGAACCCGGAATTGAGCCTGGATTTC
>SKYX01000132.1 GCA_007127655.1 Desulfonatronum sp. | reverse complement strand
GAAACTGTCAGGATGCGGTCCGCTGTGCGCACGGTCTGCACGGTCATTTCGTTGCGGGTCAGAGTACCGGTCTTGTCCGTACAGATCACGGTCACCGAGCCCAGGGTTTCCACCGCGGGCAGCCGGCGAATAATCGCGTTGCGCCGGGCCATGCGTTGGACCCCGATGGCCAGGGTAATGGTCACGATGGCCGGCAGTCCTTCGGGAATGGCCGCCACGGCCAAGCCCACCGCGGCCATGAACATTTCGCCTGGAGCGAACCCTTGAAACAGGTAGCCGAATGCAAAGGTCACCGCGGCCATGACGATAATGGCTACGCTGAGCAGGTTGCCGAAGCGGGCCAACTGCTTGATCAGCGGAGTGGTCAGGGACTGAACGTCCGAGAGCATTTCGCTGATCCGGCCGATCTCCGTGTCCTTGCCCGTGCCGACCACAACGCCTCGTCCCTGACCGTAGGTGACCATGGTTCCGGAGAAGCCCATCCCGGAACGGTCCCCCAGAGAGCTGTCTTGCTCCACCGGGTCCGCGGCCTTGTCCACAGGAACCGATTCCCCGGTCAAAGCCGCTTCTTCGATCTGCAAGTCCCGGACTTTGAAAAGCCGAACGTCCGCCGGCAGCTTGTCCCCGGCCTTGAGCAGGATCACGTCTCCAGGGACCAATTGCGTAGCCGGAATGTCCTGCTTTTTGCCGTCTCGCAAGGCCACGGCCGACGGGGCGAGCATGTTGCGGATACTGTCCAGGGATTTTTCGGCCTTGCCCTCCTGAACGAATCCGATCAGAGCGTTGATCAGGACGACGCCGAGAATAACGCCCATGTCCAGCCACTCGCCCAGCAGGCCTGTGATCACAGCGGCGGCAAGCAGGAGGTAGATCAGCACGTTGTTGAACTGGGCCAGAAAACGCATGATAGCGCCGCGGCCTTTGGCCATGGGGAGTTCATTCGGGCCATACCGTTCCAGCCGCTGGGCTGCTTCAGCACCTTTCAGTCCGCTTTCGCCGCTTTCCAACAAACGGAGCACTTTCGAGGATTCCAGGGAGTGCCAAGATTGTTTCTTCAAGTCTTGCTCTGGTTTCATTTTTTTCTATAAAATCAAGAATTTTAATGGATTTGCCGACATTAACTTAAAGTCGGCAAGACGAAGGGCTAACCCATAAAGCGGCCCCCTCGAGCTTGGCCAAAAGCGTCCTGCTGACCGACCCCATGGAAAAAAAACCCGGTCCCGAAGCACCCGTGCGGCCCACGGCGACAACCGCATATCCTCCTGAGTCGGCTTCCTGCTGTAAGGCAAGAGCAGGGCTTGCCCCACTCAGCACCTTGGTCTGAATTCTTTCCCTGGAAACACCGTTTTCCAGGAGGGAGGTAAGGGCATGCTTAAAAAAGCTTTGATATTCAGATTCCGTAACCTGGCTGTTGGGGATGTGTGCGAGAACGACGTTCTGCTCGGGCTGGTCAGCCACGATGAAGCCAACATGGTCGGCGATCTGCACGCAGGGTTCGGAGCCGTCCACCGCCACGAGCACGTTTTTCCTTCCCCGTTCTGGTCGCTGGCAGACCCAGATAGGAAAGGACAACTCCTCGTTCATGATCCGCTTGGTGACGCTGTCCACGAACAGTTCCTCAAAACGCGAAAGCCCGCGACGTCCAAGAACCAAGGCGTCAAAATGACCTTTGGCGCATTCCTGGATCAAATCCTGGGCCGAACCGTACTGGCTGAAAATGAACTTGGTCGAGACGCGCTCCGCGGAGAAACCGGAATCCGCCAGCGAGACCTTTCCCTGGGCAAGCAGTTCCTTGGCGCGGTGCTCTTGTCCCCTTTTCCAGTCCTCGCTCCATCGTTTCCGGTGGTAGACGTCGCGGTCGTCCAGATAGACCGCCGGCGGCTGGGGCGCCACATACAGCAAGGTCAATCGAACGGCATGCTTTTGGTCAAAAAAATGATTGACGAACCGAACGGCCTGCAAGGAGCTTTGATCATCTCCGACAGCCAGAAGCAGGTGTTTTTCCATGATTCAACCCTTGTGATGAGAGCGTTCAATCGCTTTTGTGCGTTAGGATGAGGAGATCGAGCACGTCCACCCTTTCCACCAATCTCCTCACAGTGAAGCAAAAACGGGATGTTCCCACAAATACGCACGAAGGGTCAATCCTCACGCACTTTCCAGATCAGCCGGAATGCGTTAATCAAACTGACCACGCACGTGAGCATGCTTTTGGAAGCATTCTATCTGAAACATTCGCCAATATTTCCTTTCCTGGAGGTTCCCATGAAACAGTCCCTTGGAGCAAAGCCCTTGGTTTTCCCGACACCGGTGTGGGTTGTCGGGTCCTATGATCAGCAGGGCAAGCCGAACATCATGACCATCGCCTGGGGGGGCGTCTGCTGCTCCAAGCCGCCGTGCCTGACCATCTCACTGCGCAAGGCTACCTATACGTATGACTGCATCACCACCCGCAAGGCCTTCACGGTCAACGTCTCCACAGAACAGGACATCGTGCTCGCCGACTATTGCGGCATCGCCTCGGGCAAAACCGCGGATAAGTTCGCCGCCACCGGCCTGACCCCTGTCAAAAGCACGCTGGTGGACGCGCCCTACATTCAGGAATTCGCCCTGGCCGCGGAGTGCAGACTCGTCCAGACCGTGGAACTGGGACTGCACACCATGTTCATCGGAGAAATTTTGGACATCAAGGCCGACCAGGACGTGCTCGGCCCGGACGGTCTGCCGGATCTGGAAAAGCTCCGCCCCGTGGCCTTCGGCCCGGTGATCCGCACCTACCATGGCCTTGGTGAGTACCTGGGGCCGGCCTTTTCCATCGGCCAGAGCGTTGACAAGACAGGCAACGGGAACTGATTTTGAGGTGACTGCCCAATAAGGCCAGACATTGCCCAACCCGGGCTATGCCCGCAACCCAAAGACATGTTCTCGCGCAGAGGCGCAGGGACACGCAGAGGAAACAAAGAGTTTTCCCCATGCACTCTGCGATCTTTGCGAACTCTGCGAGAGGAAAAAGATGAAATGAAATCCTGCCAAATTTTCTTGTTTTTCATGACAGGGTTTCAGGAATAAGTCACTAACAGCCACATTCCCTCTGGATTCCCGCCTGCTCGAGAATGACAAAGGGAGTACGTCCCCCTAGCCCGTCATGCCCCCGCAGGCGGGCATCCATGTCGTGCTTGCCACAATTTTTTCAGTTGCATCTTGAAAACATATTTGCTGCCCACGGGCACTGACTGCGTTTTCAATACCCTTATCCTCTTCAACCTCAACCCCAACAAACTCTGCCCTCAAGACAGCCATATAAACACCTTTTGTGGCTGTTGGCAGGAGAACGTGGAGGATCGGCCTTGAAAGTCCTGATTTACAACGAGCTGACGCCCGGCAAAATCCCCGGCTTCAAGAAGATCGTCTCGTTCCTGGAAAAAGGCGATTTTCGTTCCGCGGAAGTCAAGAAGCTGGCCCCGAACCTGTTCAGAGCCCGGCTGGGCAAAAGCGACCGCCTGCTGTTTTCCCTGTACCGGCATAACGGCGAAACCTGCATCCTGGCCCTGGAACACATCCCGAACCACGCCTACGAAAAATCCCGCTTCCTGCGCGGCGCCGCCATCCAGGAAGACAAGATCCCGGTCCTGACCGACCCCGCTACCGAACAGGCCGAAGACCTGGTCTACCTGAACCCGGCCAGCTCCACCTTCCACCTCCTGGACAAGATTCTCTCCTTTGACGACCTGCAGCAGGCCGTGTTCACGGTGCCGCCGCCGCTGATCGTGATCGGCTCCGCGGGCAGCGGCAAGACCGCCCTGACCCTGGAAAAGATGAAACTGGCGGCCGGGGACGTGCTGTACGTGACCACCTCGCCGTACCTGGTCCAGAGCGCCCGGAACATCTACCATGCCCATGG
>SKYX01000353.1 GCA_007127655.1 Desulfonatronum sp. | reverse complement strand
GCGGCACTCCTTGAGGTTCTCGCCCGTATTTTTGCCTAAACTCCTGCACGGATAGTCTCGGCATACTCAGGCTTGACCTTTGTTTCAACCCCCGGCATGTCTTCGTGGCCTTGTACGCCTTTGTGTCAAGAACTCAAGGATTGCCATGATTTCCGTCCTTCTGCCCGTCCACAACGCCGCCTCCACCTTGCCGAATGCGTTGGATAGCCTACTACGCCAATCCTTCGCGGACCTGGAGATCATCGCGGTGGACGACGGCTCCGTCGACCGGCCGGATAACAGCCCTGGTGATGAGCCTGGAACAACGTCCGCCACCCGTGCCGTCCTTCAGGAATATGCCCGGAACGACCGTCGCGTCCGGGTGCTGGAAATCAAGCACGGGGGAATCGTTCAGGCCCTGAATCACGGGCTGACCGCCGCGCGCGGTGAGTACATCGCGCGCATGGACGCCGACGATGTAAGCCATCCGGAGCGACTCCAAAAACAAAACGACTTCCTGCGACAACATCCGGCATTCGGCCTCGTCGCCTGCCGAGCTGCGTTCGGCGGGAGCGCGGAACATGCCGGAGGGTACAAACGGCACCTGGACTGGACCAACACCTTGCTGGATCATGAGCAAATCAGCCTGGGGCGGTTTCGCGAATCCCCTCTGGTCCACCCCACAGTGATGTTCCGCAAGGAGCTGGTTGACCAATTTGGGACCTATCGGGATGGACCGTTTCCCGAAGACTATGAACTCTGGCTACGCTGGCTGAGTCTCGGCGTGCGCATGGCCAAACTGCCCGAGACGCTGTACGTCTGGAACGATCCTCCGCATCGTCTTTCCCGGACCCACCCCCGCTACGGCGTCCGGGAGTTCTATGCCGCCAAGGCGGTTTATCTGGCAAGATGGCTGGCGAAGCACAATCCGCATCACCCCAAGATCATGGTCATGGGCGCGGGCCGGATCACCCGTCGTCGGGCGGAAATGCTGCTGGATTACGGCGTGGAGATCACGGCCTGGCTGGACATCGATCCGCGCAAAATCAATCGCCAGGTGGCCGGGCGCCCCGTCATCCATCGCAACGAAGTCCCCCCACCGGGTCGCGCCTTTCTGGTCTCCTACGTCGCCAGCCACGGCGGGGCTGAAGACATCGAAAACTTCCTGCGCGGGCGGGGATACCTTCCGGGTCGCGACTATATGTTAGCGGCATGAGACCGGGCGCTTCGCCCAGGTCGTCCCTCATTGCTGTTCAAAGGCCATGTCCAGGGCCTGCTCCAGTTGTCCCAAGGTGAAGAGATCCCTGAGAATCACCGGCCGCTCCGCCGATTCGCCGCGATCAAAGATCGCCACAAGAGGGATGCTTTGGCTGCCCAGGCCGCGCAACAGGGCCATCCCGTCCGGGCTGTCATGGGTCAGGTCCACCTTGACCAGGCGCAGACCGTACTTGTCCTGAAACGGGGCAAGATTGCCCGGAGTGAGCACGGTTTTTTCCAGGAATTTGCAGTTCGGGCACCATTCGGCGGTAAATTCCACGAGCATCCGGTCCGCCCCCAGAGCCTGGACGTACAGTTCAGCGGAAAACGGTTCCCAATCGCTGGACACGGGCTTGGCGGTCAAGGCCCAGCCTCCGGCGGCCAGCACCAGAATCAGGGCTCCGGCCCGAATGGACCAGCGTCGCAGCGCGGAGTGCGAGAGATTCGTCCATCCTCCCCAAATCCAGGAGGCCATGCCCGTGGCCCAGAACAAAATCAGCACCGGAAACAGAAACTCTCCGGGCAGGAAGGTCAGCAGGTAGATGCAGGTGGCCAGGAGCAGAAAACCCAGGGCCTTCTCCAGATAGAGGGTCCAGTTGCCCGGCCTGGGCAGGAAGCGGACCAGATTGGGGAAGAAACTGACTACGAAGTAGGGCGCGGCCATGCCCAAGCCCACGCAGAAGAACACCCCGGCCACCACCAGGGGCGGCTGGATCAGGGTCCAGGCCAGGACGCCGCCCAAAAACGGCCCGCTGCACGGCGTGGCCAAAAGCGTGGCCAACATCCCCGTAAAATACGCCTGCCCTTCGCTGGACAGGGAGGATTCCCCCTTGCGGCCCATCTTCAGGTCGATCACCGGAAGGTTGAAGACACCGAACAGACTCAGGCTCAAAGCCAGTAAAAGCGTGGCCAGGACGATGACCGTGGTCGGGCTTTGAAATATCTGGCCCCAGACCATCCCTGTGAGAGAGAGGAGAAACGCCAGAATCATGAAAAACGTCAAAATGCCCAGGGCGAAGAGCTGATTGTGATCCCGGAACGCCTTGCGCTGGCTTTCCAGATCCCCAGAGGACGCATCCGGAATCAAACCGCGCAGCTTCAGGCTGACCACGGGCAGCACGCAGGGAGTCAGATTCAGGATCAATCCCCCGAGCAGGGCCAGCAGCAAGGCCTTGCCTAATCCACGAACCTCCAGCCCGGGCTGAAAGGAGACGGGTTCGAGCCGCTCCGGGGAGAATTCGATCAGCGCCGACTCGGTAACCGGACCGCTCGCGGCGCCGGGCCGAACGAACGGGGTCGTCGTGGCTCCAGGGGCCGCGGTCAACAGTTGTTCGATCCAGTCCGGTTCGTCCCCTGAAACGTGACGCGTTCGTTCCAGAAGGTCCGCGACCTTGTGTTCTTCGCGCAGATCGATGGGCCAGCAACTACGATCCGAGCACAGCAACATCCGCAGATGGATATGAAGGACGTCGCGTTCCCGCAGAATTTCCTCGCCGGGCAAAACGACGAAAAGCGGAGTAGCCTCCTTGAAGGCCTCCACCATCACGCCGGGCTCCAGGCTGTCTTCGATCACGACGCCCGGAGGATACAGCACACGCAGATATTCCTCGCCCGGCGCGAGCATGGATTGCAGGGTGGTCGGCATGCCGGTGGGACCGGGCTCGTGTCCGTAAGCGTACCAGCCCGGGGCCGGAGTCACCCAGTACACCCCCACCGTCGCGCCTGCGGGCAATAGCCCAAGTGCCTCATCCAGCACATACGTTTCCAGCCTGGACGAATACGGCGCCGGAGTCGTGTCACCGTGAGCCGGGCGCTCCCAAGGACCGATACCGCTCCCTAGGCCGGTCCCAAGACCGAGCAGCAGCAAAAATCCAAACAACCATGCCCGCCTCGAAACGTTCCAGTCTCGTTCCATACTTTCCGCTTCACGCCCCAAAAAAATACGCTTCATGAAATCCACCTTGACAAGGTACATGAGTGAGGTCTATACGCCGTGTCTTGCCGCGAGCGGCACTTCCCTGGGTCACTAGCTCAACTGGCAGAGCAGCGGACTCTTAATCCGGAGGTTCAAGGTTCGATTCCTTGGTGACCCACCAGGACACTCAAAGGCTTACGATGAAAATCGTAAGCCTTTTTTTATGCTCTAGGTCCAAAAGACGCCGCTTCGGCCAAACGGTGTAGGGGTGTAGGCCATGCCCTGTTTTTACCTATATCCTACATCACCTCCTTTGACCATGTAAGGCAAATCAGGACAAATCGCTAGAGATGATCAGCCAGGGGTTGGCCATTATTTTTTTGAGCATACGATAGGCCGCTTAAAAATCTGTATGAAAATACCCCCTTGAAACGATTACGGGACTTTTCCGTCATATTCAATAAAATCCCAATTCTCCGACACCGCCAAAGAGCAACAAGAATGTCGGACTTGGTGAGGCAAGTCCACCGAAATAAAAAAGGGTTTACGATTTTAATCGTAAACCCTTGTTTTCTTTGGTGCGCCCGGAGAGATTCGAACTCCCGGCCTGCGGATTCGAAGTCCGACGCTCTATCCGGCTGAGCTACGGGCGCATGGGAGTTGTTTAGGTGGTCTTGGCTGGGGCGTCAAGGGATGTTCTGAGTGATGGAGCCTGAGGATTGGGTTTGGTCGTTCTGGTCAAATGCTGTCTTTTGGGC
>SKYX01000352.1 GCA_007127655.1 Desulfonatronum sp. | reverse complement strand
CGCCGATACTGAAGACGGTCCAGGAGCCCAAAGAGCTCCCGTCCGCGGCCAAGGCCTCGAACAACATCCCGTTGGGATGTTCATCCAGCGCTTGGTCGCTCCAAACCACGTCGCAAGGCAGAGGCAACAAGCCCTGGGTCACCGCCTGGTCCGTCAAGTGGCCGCGCCCGGTCAGACTCAAGCTGCCGTACAGCGTGACCCGGACCCTCGCGGCTTGCGCATGACGCGCCCGAAACGCCTCCGCGGCCCGGCGCGGCCCCATGGTATGACTGCTGGAGGGCCCCATCCCGTAGCGGTACAGCTCGCGTAATGACTGCATATCCGTTCTCCCTTGATCTTCAATGTCGACATGGCTTCTGAGCCGGGATCGAAATCAAAACGGCAACACCTTCATCTCTCTCCACCCGCCCCCGCATCTTCCCGTCGGCCGTCAAGACCAGGGAAGGAATATTCTCCCGCGGAATGTTCAGGAATTTAACGGACCCTCTCAGGTCGCAAAGTTCCATGGGCATGACCGGCATCTTCCGGAAGATGAAATGAAACAGGGCTATTAATCGGACTTGATATCCTTCGGTATGGAATTTGACAATGCCTTGATCTGAGCCGGCTCCGCGCCAAAAACAGCGGTAAGCGACAACAAGCGACGGAACCGCGAAACGATCAGGATCAGTCTCAGGCTCAGGATATGATTGCATCCATTCCAAATGTCGCTTAAAAATTTATCACAACAGGCACTTGATCGGTTTCCCGAAGCCTGTACCGGTATTTGACGATGGCTTCCCGATATGCCTGATATCGAACCGGGGGACACGGGCCTTCAAGGCCTGCTCCCAATCATCAAAAATCATCACGGATGTGTCCATCAGTTTCTCCGAGGTTGGCTTTATGTCCCGCATTTGTCGTGATCGTTTGACTGCCGCATAAAGCTGACCTCAATGCAAAGTATAAAGCTGACCTCGGAGTCAAAAGGCGGCTTGCCAATATAATCTTAACATTCTGAAAAAGATGAGTTAATGAGGTGTTTTTCAGTCGAAAAAAATGGGCCGAATCAATAGGTTCTAAGGTCTGAAATTGAGAGGTCAGGATTTTTTTGAATTCCGTATAATAACACTGTTCCCGCGACGCTACCGCGTCGCGGGAACGGGCCGGGGCTGACTGCGTCCCGGCCCGTTAAGTTGATAAGGAGGTTCAACCAGAAATGGATGAATCAAAACAGAAAATAGCACTATTCATAGATGCAGATAATGCCCCTGCGAATAAGTTTGAAGATGTTTTGAGTGAAGTAGCTAAATATGGCGTTGTAACAATAAGAAAGGCTTATGGGAACTGGAAAGCGCCCAATCTAAAGCCATGGGAAGACCTTTTACACGAATACGCGATTCAGCCAATTCAGCAGTATGACCTCACAAAGGGTAAAAACGCATCGGACATTGCACTCGTTATTGACGCAATGGATGTGATGTATACCAAAAATATTGATGTAATGTGTTTTGTTTCATCCGATTGTGATTTTACACCAATGGTCACACGTGCGCTTGCCGAAGGAAAGGTCGTTCTTGGATTTGGTGAGCGTAAGACCCCGGCTCCATTTGTGAATGCTTGCTCAAAGTTTCTATTTTTAGATCAAGAGTCGAAGCAGAACGAAACGGGACTGATAAAATCGAAAAATATCAAATCTGATACCAAGTTAATAAATTTATTGCGTCAGGCTGTCGAAGCAACGGAAGATGAAAATGGTTGGGCAGCTCTTGGACCGGTGGGATCACATATATCGAATAAAACATCTTTTGATACTAGGAATTACGGTTATAAAAATCTAAGCAGCCTATTTAAAGCCATCGACCTGTTTGAATTAAAGCGTGGAATAGGTAATTCCTGCCTTGTCAGGGATGCGCGAAAAAATAAATCAACTTAACCATGCCTTGCACTTGACGGCTCTGCTTCGCGCCGCCGCAAGTGAAGTCCACGTTCGGTGAGCAGATCCGCAGTATCACGACAAGGAGATGACTGACCTTATGAAGCTCTATCTGGATAATTGCTGCTTCAATAGGCCGTTCGACGACCAATCCAACATCCGAATCCGGATAGAAGCGGAAGCTAAGTTGCGGATTCAGGAGGATATTCGTTCTGGTTTATATGCTTTGGTGTGGTCATACATTATGGATTACGAGAATGGCAGGAATCCTTTCCTGGAGAGAAAGGAGCAGATTGCTTTATGGAGTGAGTACTCGGTAAACGATGTCGGGGAAGATAACGAAGTATTACGAATTGCTCGATTGCTCAATGATAAAGGTATTAAGAAGCTCGATTCCTTGCATATTGCCTGTGCCATTGTTGCGAAAGCTGATTATTTCCTGACAACCGATAAGGGCATTCTCAAGAAAGCCATGTTTGTAAACGATATTACGATCATAGATCCGATTGGGTTTATAATGGAGACAGTGCAATGATTACCGATACAGAAATCAAGTCCAAGGGATTGCGGATACTCACACGGAGTCTCGGCAATGTCGAGGCGGAGCGGTTTATGGCGCTGATTCAAAGGGAGCCTTTTGATTACACGAAGTGGCGACAGGATATGGACGAAGAATACGGCCTTGAAGAGATAAGCAGCAAAGCTATGGCGCTGAGATCGAAAACCACCGAACAAGGCGTTTAACAATCCGTTGAAAAATCCCCAATTGCTGCGTCGCTACAAAAAGTTCAAACTCTCACGTATGAATAAATACGCTTCGACCTTGGTTCGATTGCCAGGACGGCAAATCGAAAATGTGGCGAAGCCACAGCCCGTGTGGGCCGGACACAGGACGTGTCCGGTAGCTTTTTTTGCTCCTTGCACTTGGGGTTTTTGAACGGACTATGGATAAGGACTTTTTCAACACTCAGTTAACTCGGACTGCCTCAGTTGCCGCGCTCCTTCAGCAGTTGGTTAGCGCTGTCGTTTGGTGCAACAGGATCAGATGATGCCAACGGTCTACATTGAGACGTCGATCGACAGCTATCTTCGGCGGAAAAAGTGCCCAACAAGTGCGCAACCTCCGACTGGGAGCCGGCTGGTCGTCGCACTCGTTCCGCCCGGCCAGCCCCCGACGGGGTGGGCATGACGTGACGTGACAACGCCCTCCACTCCCCCCTCCTCCCCCTCCCTGCACCCCTGGATGGATCTTTTTCTGGAATACATCCTGGTGGAAAAGGGGCTTGCGGAAAACAGCGTGGCCGCCTACACCACGGACCTGGAATCCCTGCAACGATTTCTGACCCGCGAAAGCCTGGATCTGGAGCGGTTCTCCAGCCATCACGGCTTGCTCTATCTGCTGCACCTGCGCCAGACCGGATTGCAAAACCGCTCCCTGGCCCGGCATCTGGCCACGTTGCGTGGCCTGTTCGCGTTTCTGGTCCGGGAGCGGCTAATTGCTGAGAATCCTCTGGAAAAACTGGAGAACCCCAAGCTGCCCCGCCATCTTCCGGACGTGCTCAGTCGGGATGAGGTCACGGCCCTGCTGGCCCAGCCGAACAGCAACGACAAGCTGGGGTTCCGGGACCGGACCATGCTCGAACTCCTTTATGCCGCCGGGCTGCGGGTCTCGGAGCTGATCGGCCTGCGTCCCGGGGACGTGGACTTGCAGGCCGGGTTGCTGCGGGTTTTCGGCAAGGGCCGCAAGGAACGGGTGGTGCCGATGCACGCCTCGGCCGGGAAATATCTAGAGATCTATATCCAGAACTGGCGTCCGGCCTTTGCGCCGAAAGCGGAGGTTCTGTTTCTGAACCGTTCCGGCAAGGGGCTGACCCGGCAGGGAGTCTGGAAACTGATCAAGGCCTACGCCCAAAAGGCCGGGATTCGCCAACCCATCTCCCCGCACACCCTGCGTCACTCCTTTGCCACGCACCTGCTGGAAGGCGGTGCAGACCTGCGCACCGT
>SKYX01000093.1 GCA_007127655.1 Desulfonatronum sp. | reverse complement strand
ATTACTTTCCTTTCTTTTGTTTCTCTTTCTTGGCCTCTTTCTGCTTCTTGTCCTTGGTCTTTTCTTTCTTTGCTTTCGTGTCGCCCATGTTGTTGTTCCTTATATCAATGTGAAAAATCCGCACTATGCCCATGAAATATCGTAACCCGCTGGTCCACAATCAAATTTCTTGGCGAAACTGCCTTGGTCAGTCAGAGCTAGTCAAGCCCCGTGGCCCTGGAAAGTGCAACATAAAGCTGGCCATGGGCGAAACAGCATCCCCCCCTGAGGTCGAGACAAACCTTCGGAATGGTCATGCCCTGGCTCTTGTGAATCGTGATGACCCAGTCCAGCCGTAACGGGTATTGCCAATGGTGTATTCATGCCGCCGATGATCTTCCAGCCATCATCAGTCCGAAGCCATGTGTGAGTATGTCTTCCTTCATTTTTGATAGACCAAAAGAATCAACAATCCAATAGCTACAAATAATGCCATCCGCAAAATATATGTAAGTGCAGGCGGCATGGTTATACTTTATCCGATTGGAAATATTTTCTTCAGGGTGTAATATGTCAGTAAGCCCGCTCCCAGCGTGCTGTAAAGGAGCAGTCAAGGCGTACAGTCTGATCCCTTCCACAGGAGATTAAGCCAAAAGTAGAGAGACCGGCTAATATTGAAATAATGATCAGAAGTGTTGACGACATGGTATTGCTTTATGAAGTTTGATTCGATCCAGTTTTGAGTTGTTTCCCAAAGATGCTCTCCATCAACCTCTCCGCATCCGCCTCATCCTTCAAAATCTGCATGGCCTCATGCGGCATAAGGTTGAGCATCTCCGCATACTTTTCTTTTGTCATCCCGGCCTTTTCCATGGCTTGATCGTGTCGTATTTCTTACGAGTTATGCCAAGGATAGCCCAAGGTTTTTCAGGTGAGACTGGTTTCGGTATCTCGTAAATCGTGTGCTGTGCTCAATCACCGCTTGGCAGCGTGAAAAATACCGTCGTGCCTTTGTCCGGCTCGCTCTCAACCCAAATATTCCCGCCGTGCTGCTCGATGAACTGCTTGCACAGCATCAAGCCCAGGCCGGTACCCTTTTCACCCGCTGTACCCCGGCGCTTTACTTTCTTTTCCAGGGCAAACAGACCGGTCAGTGTTTTCCGATCCATGCCGATCCCGTTGTCCTGAACCGCAACGGCAACCATGGCGCCGTCCTTCCTGGCGGACACATCGACGCTTCCTCCAGGTTCGACAAACTTGATGGCATTGGCAATCAGGTTGCGCAGCACGGTGTTGAGCATGGGCTGATCCGCCAAGATCAGCGTGTCCGCAGCAACGGCGTTTCGCAGGGTGATCTTCTTCTGTTCGGCCACGGCCTGCAGCAGATCCAGGTTGCTGTTGACCAGCTCGGCCAGGGCGCAGGGGCTGGGTTCCAAGGAGGTCATCCCCCGCTCCATCTGCGACCATTCCAAAAGATTCTCCAGTAGGTTGTAGAGGTTCTGCACCGACAGTCCCATTTCTCTGGCCAGCTGGCGCAGCTCATGCATGGTCAGCCCCTCGAAGTCCTCGACCAGCAACCCGGTCATCCCTAACAGGCCGGACAGGGGCGACTTGAGATCATGGGCAATGATGGCAAAAAATGCATCCTTTTCCGCCAAGACTTTTTGAAGTTGATCGTTCTTGAAATGGACTTCCTGCTCGGCCAGCTTGCGGGCCGTAATGTCGCGATTGCTGCCGCGGCGTCCCAGAAATTGCCCGTCCTTGGAGTAGACCGCCTGGCAACTGTGCGCGATCCACCGGATTTCACCCATGTGCGTGATGATGCGCAAATCGTGTCCGGTATGCACTTCATCCAATGCTGTGGACTGTATTATTTCATAACAGTCCAGGTTGTCCTTGTCCTCGGGATGGATGATCCGCTGCATCAAGCCCGGATCGTCCATGAACGCTTGCGCCGGATAACCGGTAACCCGCTCGCATGACGGAGAGACATAGACCAGAGCGCCGTCAGGGCCCAGCCAGTATTCCCAGTCGGAGGTGAAGTCGGCGATGGTCCGGAACTTCTCATCGCTCTCATGCAAGGCCTGCTCCATGCGCTTGCGCTCAGTAATGTCAAGAAGACTGACCAGGACGGTTCCCGGCGGCGTGTTGCTCGGGAAAAACGACATGTTCAGCAGGACGTGGATCAATTCCTTGTCCAGGCGACGCAGACGCATTTCAGTCGTGTAAGTGTGCTCACCCTGTGCCAGGGCATTGAGCTCGCCGATAAAACCCGGGAGCGTGTCCGGCGTCGAAAAGATCGTCTCCAGGGAGGCAAGCATGTCGGCCCTGTCCCGTCCGTGAAACATCCGCACGGTTTCCTCGTTCACGTCCAGAATTTTTACCGCCCGCAGCGCTTCGGCCACGAATTCAGGATGCTCCTCGAAATATGTCCCGAATTCGCAAACGCCCTGCTCATGAAGCCGATCCAGCAACGCTGTCACCCCGCTCCAGTCTTCTTCCCAGATGGAAACGGGCGCCCCATCCCAGATGGCCTGGTAGCGTGCTTTTTGATCGGCCAGCTCCGCCCTGGTGCGCTTGCCGTCCACAATCACCTGAATGCTGCTCAAGAAAGCCGTCACCTGTTCCACATCATCCTGATCATAGCCGGACGCATGATTGGCGACTGCCGCCACCGCCGTAATCCTGCCATGGACAATGCAGGGAACAACCAGGATGTTGATCAAGGAAACATGGCCATGGGGAAATCCCTTCTTGGCCGGGTGGTCAACACTGTAGTCATTGAGGATCAGGGGCTCGCGCAGGCGCACGGCCTCGGCCCAGACACCGGCCTGGTCGATGGGAAAATGCACCGGCTTGTCCACCAATGCGCAATTCTGCATGGCTTCACCTGACCAGGAATGGATGATCATGGTTGATTCGGTCTCGTCCAGAAAGCCGAAAAAACCGTACTTGCTTCCGGTCATGCGGGTCAGCGAGGCCAGGGTGTGGTCGGCGATTTTCTTGAGATCCGCCGTGGCCAGGGCCGAAACGCTCCAGAGCGCCTCCAGCCGGGCATTGGCCACGCTCATGCTCTGTTCGGTCAGTTTGCGGTCCGTGATGTCGAAGCAGAATCCCTGGTAGTGGGAGATCCTGCCGTTCCGGCCCTGTACTGCCTGGACATTCAAGGATGCCCAGATCAGGCCTTTGTCCGCATTTTCGAAACAGCACTCGAAATTGACCACCTGGCCATTCCTTTCCAGAAGCTTCAGGAATGTCTTCCGGTCCTCCGGATCGGCGCAAATCATCGCCGTGATATCCGTGGTGAATCGGAGCAGCGTTTCGGGTGATTCCTGGCCGTGCATGCGGGCAAATGCATGATTGGTGAAAAGTAGACGACCATCCGGCCCGTACATGAAAATTCCGAAGGGGGCATGCATCAGGACATCGCCGGCCTGCAGAAAGTCCGGAAGCGCAGTATCGCTTGTGAGGGGCGGGCTCTGGGTCATGGGAGACTCCGTTGCGTCAGAGGTGAACGTTCATCCGGAAAACTGTGATGCTCCGCAACTCCAATCAGCAAAATGCGTGATCCGTTCAGACAATGAAAAGCTGCCGATCCGCGAAACAGTTGCCCGTCTTGGCGCATGATGCACGCCGGAACAAGGATGTGTCGCAGGTCGGATAGGACTGGCAGGGGGGGGAGGAAAAAAGGAGAGGCTGTCGGAAATTTGATTCCTGCAATCCGGCAACCCCGCTGCCATATTCCGTTGACACGAAACGTAGGCCGGTGGCTTTGCGTCGCACCCTTTAGGGCTGCTTTGCCTTTATCGATTGTTATATAACCTTCATTCCTATCCAATGTATTTGTCAAGCGTTTATTGGGGGGGTGTGTGGGGGGGATGTGAATCAGGGTAATTTTGTTCTCATCATTTATGCCACGGGCAGACTAAAAAACACCGTTGT
>SKYX01000183.1 GCA_007127655.1 Desulfonatronum sp. | reverse complement strand
GCCGGCGGGGCGCTCTTTCTGTTGGCCGCGCACTTTGCTCCTGACGCCGTTCCTGCGGCCTTGGCCGGACTGTTTTGCCTGTTCGCCATCCTGTTCCTGGTCCGCTACAGCTCTGACCCCGAAAACGCCTCGTTTCCGGATGTACTGCTGCTCTTTTTGGGCTGCTGCTACCTGCCCTTGCTGCTGCATTTCGCTTTGGGATTCGCCTGGCCGGAGCTGCTACTGGTGGTGACCGCGGCGTTTCTCTCCGACACGGCCGCCTTTTACACCGGTTCCAAGTGGGGCCGTCGGCACGTCTGGCCATCCATCAGTCCCAAGAAGACCTTGGAGGGCAGCGCCGGAGGCATGGCAGCCTGCGTGGGAGCCTGCGTGATCGTGGGGCTGGCCTGGGGCACGGCGAGCGTGGCGGGGTTCATCCTCCTCGGCGTGGCCTTGAACCTGGCGGCCCAGTTTGGGGACTTTTTCGAATCCGCCGTGAAGCGCTCCAAGGCCGTGAAGGATTCCGGAACCCTCCTGCCCGGCCACGGCGGAATCCTGGACCGTATCGACAGCCTGCTTTTTGTTTTACCGGCCTATGCGGCTTTGAGCCTTGTTTATCCTTTCTTTTAAGTGAATGGTTCACCCAATAAAACCTCTTTGTACCGACAAACCAAAGTGGTCAGGTTTGAAGTCGAAATTTTCGACTTCAAACAGGCACGGTAAAACAAAGCCGCCCACTGCTTTCGCCGAGCAAGGCCCCTACTTGTCGGCCATGATTCTCTGTTGGTCCATACACAACAGATTGAAAGGCAGGGTGAAAACATGGACATTGTGAAATTCGACCACGTTGAGTCGCAAGTTTTGGAAATCCGCGGCGTCAAGGTTATTCTGGACAGTGATTTGGCGGAGTTGTACGGCGTGGAAACCAGGGACATCAACAAAGCCGTCAAGAATAATCCCGATAAATTTCCGCCCGGCTATCTGATGGAGCTTACCCAACTTGAGTTTGAGGATTTGCGGAGGAAATTTTCCACCGCAAAATTCGCGAAAACCAGGGTCCACCCGAAGGCCTTCACCGAAAAAGGCCTGTACATGCTGGCCACTATCCTTAAAAGCCCCCAGGCGGTACAAACGACTTTGGCGATCATTGAAGCCTTCGCCAAGATCCGGGAGCTTTCCCGAAACATCAAGACCCTCTCCGATGCTCAGGACAAGACGGAACAGCAATCCTTGATGCGCAAAAGCGGGGAGATCATCGCCGAGATTCTTGACGACGAGCTCCGGACCACGGACACGGAAACCGTCGTTGAACTGAACTTCGCGGTGCTCAAGTTCAAGCATACAATCAAGAAGAAGGGGAAATGAAAAGGACCATCCCAGGGGTGGGACGAGGCTCCCGGCTATCCGATCCGACCAAGGATCGTCCTGACTGCCACACCGAACTCTCCTCACCGCCCAGCCAAATCCAAGCCTCCATGCCATCCCTGCACGCCTGCCGATACATCAGCGCCCTGCCTCCGACCGAGACGTCCGCCCCACGCGGTTTGGTCATCCTGGGCAGTACCGGCTCCATCGGTCGCAGCGCCCTGGCGGTGATCGGCGAGCATCCGGAACGTTTTTCCGTGCTGGGTTTGGCCGGGGGGCGCAACGTCCGGCTCTTGGCCGAACAGGCCGCCAAGTGGCGGCCTGGAATGCTGGCCGTGCTGGACGCGACCTTGGCCGGGGAACTGCGGGGGCTGCTGCCTTCCGGTTATGCTCCGGAGATCGTTCACGGCCAGGAGGGGTACGAGCAGCTGGCCCGGCTCTCTGAGGCCGAAATGGTTCTCTCCGCCCAGGTGGGGGCGGCCGGACTGCCGGCCACGTTGGCCGCGGCCCGGGCCGGGAAGATTATCGCCCTGGCCAACAAGGAATCCCTGGTTCTTGCCGGTGCCGTGATCCGGGACGCCTGCCGCCGGTACGGGGCCATGATTCTGCCCGTGGATTCGGAGCACAACGCGGTGTTTCAATCCCTGCGCGGGGAGACCTGCTCCAGTTTGCGACGGATCATTCTCACGGCCTCGGGCGGTCCGTTCCGGGATATGGACGCGGCTGAGCTGGACGCGGTCACGGTGGGTCAGGCCCTGGCCCATCCCAACTGGTCCATGGGCGCGAAGATCAGCGTGGATTCCGCGACCCTTATGAACAAGGGCCTGGAAGTGATCGAGGCCTGCCTGCTGTTCGGCCTGGATATGGACCAGGTGGCCGTGCTGATCCACCCCCAGAGCATCGTTCATTCCCTGGTGGAATTCACGGATCGCTCCCTCCTGGCCCACTTGGGACCCGCGGACATGCAGGTGCCCATCTCCCATTGCCTCGGGTACCCGGAGCGTCTGGGATTGAGCTTGGCCCCCCTGGATCTGCTTCAGGCCGGAACACTGACCTTTCGGGAGCCCCGGTCCGATCTCTTTCCCTGCCTGGAACTGGCCCGGGAGGCCTATCGCGCGGGCCCAAGCCATCTGGTGGTCCTGAACGCGGCCAACGAGGCAGCCGTGGACCTGTTTTTGCGTGAGCGTATCTCCTTCCTGCACATCCCAGCCCTGATCCGCCGCGCCCTGGACGACCATGCCGGGCTGTCCGTGGACTCCCTGGAAACGATTCTGGAGCTGAGCGCCCTCGTCCAGGACCAGACGCGACGCTTGGCAGACTCCGGTGCCGGTGTCTGAGTTTCCGTGGCAAGACTTGACTTGCGACCGGGAAGTCTCAAAATACCTTCCACGACCATTACGCCCCTTTCTTCGGTTCGGCCATGAGAAACGCCGGTTGTCACTGACCGGCTGTTTGAGCCGCATACCAGCGCGAGCCGAAGCTTTCTTCCAACCAAACAGCCATTGAGTTTCGAATGCAAAGCGTCTTAGCCATTATTCTTGTTCTCGGGGTTTTGATTTTTTTCCATGAGTTGGGTCACTTTCTTGTGGCTCGTCTGTTCAAGATCGGTGTTCCGGTTTTTGCACTGGGGTTTGGGCCGAAGCTGTTCGGGTTCCAATATGGCGGCACGGAATATCGACTCTGCGCCGTCCCCCTGGGCGGGTACGTCAAGCTGGCCGGGGAGAGCGCCCAGGATGAACTGGGCGAAGACATTCCGCCTGAATCCAGTTTCAGCCTGCGTCCTCCCTGGCAGCGTATCCTCGTAGTGGCAGCCGGTCCGGTGTTCAATTTCGTGCTGGCCGTGTTCATCTACTGGGGGCTGTTCTGGGCGCACGGGCAACAGGAATTGCTGCCCGTAGTGGGCCAGGTTCTGGAGGACAGTCCGGCCCAGGCCGCGGATCTGCGTGACGGGGACATGGTTCTGAGCATCAACGGCCAGGACATCCGCTACTGGAGCGAGCTGGCCGAGCGCATTCAGCAGTCCGAGGGGCAGACCATGCTCCTGACGGTGCAGCGGGAGAACCGGGTGGTGGACGTCGCGGCCCAGCCCCGGGTGGAGGTCCGCCAGAATCTGTTCGGCGAGGACATCAAGGTGGCCATGCTGGGCATCACGGCCTCGGGAGAGACCCAATCCATCGCCTTGGGGCCGGGTACGGCCCTGATCGCCGGGGCGGAACAGACATGGACCATCGTCGTGCTTACGGTGCAGGGAATCATCAAGCTCATCGAGCGGATCATTCCGGCGGACAACATCGGCGGGCCGATCCTCATCGCCCAACTGGTCAGCGAACAGGCCTCCGAAGGGCTGACCAACCTGCTGGCCCTGACCGCACTGATCAGTATCAACCTTGGCCTGTTGAATCTTTTGCCGATACCCGTGTTGGACGGAGGGCACATCCTGTTCTACACCATCGAGACGATCACCGGAAAACCGCTCAACCCCCGGATGCAGGAAATCGCCTACAAGCTGGGAATCGCCTTTCTGATCGCGTTGATGACCTTCGCGGTGTTCAATGACATCCATCGCTTCTTCAAGTGACCGTGCTTCCACGGGGGC
>SKYX01000310.1 GCA_007127655.1 Desulfonatronum sp. | reverse complement strand
CCTGCCGAGCCACGAGGCCACGGACCCTGACGTTTTGGAGATGCGGACGTGCCAATCACCCATCACTGATCAAGCCTGCCGAGCCCCACCTCGGAAAACTCTTTACCTCTCGCGGGCATTCAGCCACGATTTCGAGCGGTCCGTGACTTGACACATGAAACTCGATTCCAGACCACGAACAAACATCGAAAGTCATAAAATCCCGGAATGTTGAGTAACGCGAGCGGTGACGGGAATTTTGCAAGCACCAGAGCGCTCGAACGCCAGGGGCAGGCGGCAAGCTGTTTCGTCAAAGATCAATAATGAATGATCACCGGCGGGTGACTGTCTGTGGCAGTCGGGGCACTGCCGCCGGATTTCCTTGGTCCTGTAGACCAATGATTCGTCGGTAGTCTTTTCTTATGCGCGGGGCAAGACGGAATACTGCAAGGGTGGCCGTAAGCGCCGCTCAGTACGGCATCTCGTCCATTTCCGCCTTCTCCTGCCTTCCGCCGGAGTTCCTTTCCAGCATGACGTGCCATATCCGCCGCCGTATCCGCGACCAATATATTTCTGAGGGCAGCCACCTGTCAGGCGGAAAGAATACTCCGGAGGGGTCACGGAAAAACGTTTTCCGGCCTTGGGCAACATCCTCGGCTTGCTCCACGATATCCAGAGTGAGATCGTCTTCTTCAATACTGTCATTTTCCCGCGTCGCGATACGTTGCTTTTTTCGCCCGTCGTCGGTCGGGGTAATAACGTAGCCATCCTCCGGTTTTTGACTGCCTGGAAGGCTCGTCAGATGGAACGGAGCGCCGCCGTGTTTGAGTTGCTGCAGTGCGCCCAGCAGGCGGGCCTTCGGTGCCTTGGCCAATTCATATCTGGCCGATCCATCCACGGACAATTGGTTGCAGACAATCCGGATCGCTTCGCCGCAACGCCCCCAGAAACGACGCTGCAGATTTTGAGCCGCGTTGATGTCGGCGTGAATCACATGCAATTCGTTTGCGGCGTTCAGCGTGGCGAACAGCTCACCGCCATCCCAGGGTACGAGCATGCCGGGCCTGACCATGCCGCCCAAAAGGCGTCGCGCCTCGTTCGCGGTCCGGTCCTTGGCCTTGAGCAGCAGCCAATCCAACTCACCGACCAGATGCATGCCGGGCAAACCATCGCGAAAGTCCTCCTCGACCAGATGACGGCACCGTACGCCGGGAGCGCCGCTTGATGCCAGATAGCGGCTGCTGAAGCCTGCTTCCGTCGTGTCGACATGCAGCCCATACAACTCCCCCTGCATGGAGACCTCATTGAGGATTTCCCTATGGCTCCAACGCATCAGACGCGAATTTTCCCGCCGGGAACGATCCGTTCGAAAGCGATAGCGGGCCAGATCCTCGAAAAGGATCAGCCGACACGGCGCATGAACCTGGACCCAGCCGGGGCCGTTCTTTCGGGGCACAAAGCCGCGCGCGGCCTGGATGATCATGTCCGCGCCGGTCTTGATGCGATCCTCCTTCAATTGATTGATGTGGTGCAACAACGCGGAGGCGACCGTGCCGAACTGTTTCTTGTCCTGCCGATTGACCTCGCCGTATGTTCTGCCGCGCATGTTCCAGCGCAGGATCAGGCCGCGCACGGCCTCCAGATAGGTCACGGCCCAGAAGGACTTGCCGCCCGAGTACCCCCGACGCTCCTGCCAGTCCTGCCAGGATAAGGACTTTGGACGGGTCCGGGTGCGCCATCTGCTGAACCGCTCGGCAACCATCTTTTCGGCTTTGTCATGGAAAAAATCGCAATGCTGCTTCCACAGTTCAGACGTCGATCTGAAACGATCATCCCCAAACCCACAGAACAATGCCGGACTCAAGGCGCTCTTCGCCGGGTCATCCCCAAGCGCTTCCAGAAACAACCGCATTTGCTCCGTACGCGGACCGTCCTCTTCAAGAACACCGAGCCGAAGAATCGCCTTCAATCGTTGGATGTCCCCGTTGAGCGAACGGAGTTCCTCCATTGCGGCCCGGCGGGCATTCTCTTCCTTGCGGGCAGGGCTCTCACCGGGCAGGGTGATCTTGAAACTCCGCTCGTGTTTGGCCCAGAGTTTTTCAGAGTCGTCCACGGTCCGTCCGTCGGCTGCCGGAAAGGACGTTCCCTTGTCCGGTCTGCCCCGGACCAGCTCGAAGACCGAGCAGGCCGCGTAGGAGCGCACCCCGAGATCAACGGACAGCACCCGCAGACCGGGGCTGATCTGATCGCCGAACTTGCTCTTGTTGGAAAGGGCGGTCTTGAAATGCTTCACCTCTGGTGGCAGAGCCGGACGCCCCTTGCCGTCCAGCCACCCCTCGGGCGCTTGAGGCTGGACGTCCAGAGTGAGCTTGAGCCAGACGCCGCCGGGTCTGCTCGCCAATTCATTCGCTTGATGCTGCTCGTTGGCAGTCCTCTTTCGATCGAACAGAATTTCCGCGCCTCCCAAAAGCCCCTCAAACTGCTGATTGGCTGACTGGTAGCGACAGCGGTCAGCCATCTTGCTGCCTTTTGGAATCTGATCAAAGGATACGTTGGACAACTGACCGCTGGGCGCAAGACGGACGCTGAACGATTTTTCTTCCACCCCGGTGCTTCCGTCCCTCGGGGATAGCAAAACCAGATCGGCCCGGAGGCCATTGTCCGTTTTGCGGATCTGATATGTCCGCAGATTCGATCCTCCGGGGGCCTCATACATCGCCCAGCGGGGATGTAGCCGGGCATCGGCGAAGGTCATCAGGGCGTAGCCCTTGCGCTTTTCCACCAAGCGCCCGGCGTCATTGAGCAAGGAAAAAGGCGTCACGCAGTCCCGTTCTCTCCAAAGCGCCTCCCGTCCGTCCTCGGCCAGCCAGTGAAATACGTCCGGATCGCCGAACTTGCCCCGCAAACGGTCTTGCAGGCGGTTACAGATATTCTTGCGGCTTTCGTACGTGTCGCCCTGTCGGAGCCATTCCTCCCGCACGCGACTCCAGGAGCGCAAAGCCCTTCCGGAAACGGCGTATGGCCGGTCCACCGGCTCGAAGGCGTGTTGCTTGATGCTGTCGTTGCGCCACCTTTCGTATTCGCGCAAAGCAACGAACCCGTCTTCCATGTCCAGGAACAGGGCCGCGAGTTCATCCCGTTTCGCCTGGGCCAATGCCTGGTCCTGGACGGCCCGATGATTCCAGCTTTCCCAGGAGAGCAGGTGGGCCAGAGCCAGGCGAACGGCCAGACGATTCCAGAGGTTGCCCACCACTGCCTTGTCGAAAAACGGAACGAAGAGCGGCAAAAGCCCAAGTTCCATCCAGAGCTTACGGCGGACCTCCGTCCTTGGATCCCGGCCCAATTGCAACTGCTTTTGGATATATTTCACTGCCCAGGAGTTGAGGCCCTTGTCTTTCTCCTTTTTCCAGTCATCTTTGTTGTACGCTTTGTTTTGCTGAACATTCCGATTAGCCGGGTCTTCGTACCACACATCGGCCTTCTCAATCGACACCCGGAAAAATGCCTCGTCACCGCCAGTCGCCTTGAACCTCAGATGGGTGGAATCCTTGCCGTCGAATTCCTGCTTGGAAATGGGGGTGGCCCATTCGGGCAACGCCCCGAGGTACTTTCCCGCAACCTCGTGGAACGGTCCGCAACTTGAGGCGTCCTTGCCCTCGTCGCGTCTGCATGTGTCCTGATCAAACAATGGTCCGGCATAACTCGTTCCGATTTTCTGAGCATCGCCCTTCAACGGTTTCCCATTGTCATCAAGAAGGCATGAAGGAACTATCTGTTCGTAAAGATAGCGCAGAGCACTCAGGATTTCCCCATCATCGCCAATCCCAGGACTGCCGTTGCGGCGCTGGGCCTCACGAGCCATGGCAAGGGCGTCTTCTGCGACCTGACTTTCCGGCACATGAACAGGTTCGTCCCGATGATCCAACGTCCAGTAGGAGCGCCCCCTGCACAGCAAAAGCACCCGCTCCACT
>SKYX01000035.1 GCA_007127655.1 Desulfonatronum sp. | reverse complement strand
CTTGGTGAAGCTGACCCCGGTCAGGGTTTCCACGATCCGGAACAGCAGCCAGTACAGGCGATCCATGAGCCAGCGGGTGGGGCCGCGCTTGCGGCGGTCGTTCCATTGGCCGAAGCGGTACACGGCCAGGGCCCACAGGGACTGCTCCCGAAAAAAGGCATGGTGCGGATAACGGGCCCGGTCCGCGGCCCAGGCCGACGTATCCGGCTGTGCGGCCCTGTTGGAATCAGCCCCCTCTCCTGCTCCGCCGGCCTGGGCAGGGCCCTTGTACTCAATGAGTCGGGCCTGGCGTCCGGCCCGGCGGTCCCGATAGTATCGCAGATGTCCCACAAGCTGGGCCCACTTGCCGAGCATGGTCAGCAGGCCGAAGCGCAGAGCCTGGCGTGGATCCACGCCGCCGGTCTGTTCCTTGCGGGCAATGCGGACACCCTGGGCCGCCCATGCGCCGAGCGCAATCGCCAGGGCGATCACGGCACCAGCCGTGCCCGCGAAAAGCGCGAACAGAAACATCAACCCCGCGGCACCACCGGCCCAACCCAGGGTCCAGGTGCGCGCACTGCGGACCATGCCCGCAAAGGGAATCTCTTCCCCGCCCCGAGCCGCCGCCTTGCATCGTTGCAACACATCCACAGACCCATACCCGCCCCGGACCATGCGGCGCCACCACTGCCCGAAGCGCAGGATCTGGGCGTCATGCAGGGTCATCTCACCGGGTATGCGGTGGATTTCCCAGCCGGCCCGACGCAGCCGGAAGCACAGCTCCGGCTCCTCCCCGGCGATCAGGGCCTCGTCAAAGCCGTTCACGCCGGACAACGCCGCCACCCGGTACAGGGCGTCCCCGCCCACGGATGCCGCACGACCCACCGGGGCATCCCATTCACGGTCGGCCATGGCGTTGTAGATGGAACGTTCCGGGAAGCGCTCCCGACGTCGTCCGCACACCGCCGCAACTCCCGGCCGTTCCTGAAGATACCGCCAGGCCTTCTCCACCCAGCCCGGAACCACGCTGCAATCCCCGTCGAAAAAATGAACAAACTCCAACCCGGGGGCCATCTCCCGCAGCCGATGCAACCCGGCGTTGCGGGCCCTGGACATGGAAAACGGCCGGCCCATGTCCAGCTCCACCACCTCCGCGCCCAAAGACCTGGCCACCTCCCTGCTGCCGTCCGTGGACCCGGAATCCACGTACACCACCGGCCCGCCCTGCCCTTGCAGCGACTCCAGACACCCCCGCAACCGCTCCCCCTCGTTGCGGCCGATGACCACCAGGCCCACCGGTATCTCCAAGGCGTGATCAGAAGCAATCATTCATTTGGTCTCCTGGCTTGGCTGCATGGTTGTGCCAGCGGCAACTGCGTCTTACGCAACCCCCATTGGGGTTGACTGGGATATTATCCTCTTAACCCAGGGTAGCCCCGCCGATGGCCGGACAACCCTGGGGTGGGATACATAGAGGCCACCCTTGCCCATGCCCAACCCTGAGGAAGCCTGTTCCAAGGCTAACCTGAGGGCGCAAAAAGCCCCTCTGGTCCGCCAAGAATCGAGGGGCTTTACTGGCCATGGCTCCAAGCCCTGGCTGGAAGGTTGTGTGATCCCTACTACTTGTGGGCAGGTACCTGGGTCAAAGTGTTGGAGCGAACGGGGCTGGTTGTAGCCTTCGACCGTGCATGTCGGGCTCGTCGTTCCTGCCGTGCCCGTTCCTCGGCAATGAGTATCGCGGCATGGGCCTCGATCCTTTCCCGTGCCTCGGGGGAAAATTCCTCTAAAATTTCTTCAAGGGTCTTTGACATGGTTGCTCCCCAATTTGACCAGGTGTTTCTGGTAACGCTGATCTGCTACCTGGATGAGGTCTTTGTAAAAACGCTTCTGGTTCACGCTGCGTTTGTCGGCTCCTACCAGCAGAACGGCCTTGCGTTGCGGATCGAAAGCAAAGGCAATTCGCCAAACTCCACTTTCCCAATCGAAACGTAGTTCCTTCATATTCGGGAAAGATGAGCCCTTGAGCGTATCCACCAAGGGACACCCGACGACTGGCCCAAGCTCCCGAAGCAGCCTTGAGTGGGCAGCGATCGATTCCCGCAAACCTTCGGGCATGGTCGCGAAGTCCTCAATGAACTCTTCACAAAATATGACCGACCAGGGCATGGGCAACACTCCACCAGAAAATCGGGAGGGTCAAGGCCGGGATTCCGTGAAAGTGATCTCCATCAAATCGCGGCCCGCCCAGCACTTACGTAACTCCATTGGGGTTGGCTGGGCTATTTTCCTCTTAACCCAAGGTAGCCCCGCCGATGGCAGGACAACCCTGGGCTGGGATACAGAGAACACCCCCTTGCCCAAGCCCAATCCGGAGAAAGCCTGTTCTAGGGCTAACCTGAAGGCGCAAAAAGCCCCTCGTGTCCGCCAGGATTCGAGGGGCTTTGCCGGTCATGGCTCCAGGCCATAAGCCAAAGAGTTGGCAACCACTACCTACCCATGGTCTGGGGCCTGGGTCAGCGTGTTGGAACGAACAAAGGGCTTTGCTGCCTTGGCCCGTGCTTGCCGATTTCGACGCTCGCGCCGGGCATGTTCTTCAGCTATCAATTCAGCCGTACGTTTCTCAATCCGTTCCCTTCGTTCAGGGCAAAGACCGACCATCATTTCTTCAAGAGTTTTTGCCATGGCTTGCCTCCGCTCTTTTCTCCAGGTGCCGTTGATATCGCTCGTCAGCTTGACGAACCAGGTTGCGGTAAAACTGCCTCTGGTCATATCCCCGCTTGTCACCGCCGACAAGCAAGATCGCCTTGCGTTGGGGATCGAAGGCGAAGGCTATGCGCCAGACGCCGTTCATCCAGTCGAAGCGCAGCTCCTTCATATTCTGAAAGGCTGAACCCTTGAGCGTATCCACCTTGGGCCGCCCGAGGGTTGGGCCGAACTCTTCCAGGAAGCCCGCGTTAGCTCTCACTTCGTCCTGCAAGTCTTCCGGCATGGCCTTGAAGTCCTCAATGAACTCTTCACAGAATATGACCGACCAGGGCATGGGCAACATTCCACCAGAAAATCGGGAGGGTCAAGGCCGGGATTCCGTGAAAGTGAACTCCATCAAATCGCGGCCCGCCCAGCCGGTACCCAGCGGTAAAGAGTCGGCACGGAGACATCAAGAGTCTGGGCAACATCCCTGGCGGCCATGCCGGTAGCCAACAATTGAGCCATCCTGGTCAACCAGATGCTTCACGCTACGGCCAAGACGATCCAGTTTCCAGATCACGAGCGTATCGCCCTGACGGAGCATGTCGAGGGCCTTTGCAAGACCGGGGCGATCCACCTGCGTTCCGCTGACCTTGTCCTCAAAAATTTTCTCGCATCCGGCGCTGACCAGGGCTTCCTGTTGCAGGCTCAGATTTTGATCCGTGGTTGAAACACGTGCGTAGCCGATCAACATTTGGTGCCCCCTCTGATGGGAGCATTACGCGTTTCTGCAAATCAGGTTTGAGCTAAACTTGGAGCAGGAGATAGGCTCCCTTTAATGGCAATTTTGCTCGACTTTGACCATGTTTTCGTCACAACGAACAGACCTTACAGCAGTTTTACAGAAACGCGTAATGCTCCCCTTGCTCAGAGCTGGCCGGATTTACATTTCGTGGACGCAACCCCCTTGGGGTTGAAGGAAAAATATGGCGTTGGTCCCAGGGTAGCGTCAGCAGCTGCACTGCGCCGCAACCCTGGGCTATGGGACTGAATCCCGTTGGGATTACCGGAGGAAAAAACAGTCCGGAACGCATAATGAGCCAAGGGGATTTGAGAACGCCTCACCTGCCTTCAATAGCCGCCTTCATGAATCATGACGAAGTCTTTGGTTTCAATGTTCATGCTCGTCGCACACAAATAACTTTCCACCATTTCAGACCCAAAACCTTCGTCCTGGAACCTTCCTTGGTACCAGTGAAAATCTCCATCCAGAAATCTCTGGTACTTT